>JAJFUY010000290.1 GCA_021372185.1 Chlamydiales bacterium
CGAAGCTGAACGCGTAGCAAAGGTACTGAACTGCAGCACTCAAGCCGCAGATTTATGTAACACTCTACAAATAGAACAAGTAGTAATCCACGCCACAGAACACGCAGATGCCGCCACTTTACACACAACCGCCCATGTATCCGGCCCCCACGTAGAAAAAACCATAATCACAACCGGCGGCGGCGACAACTTTAATGCAGGCTATATCCTGGGCCTAGGGATGGGACTTCCTCTAGAAGAAACCCTCCGCTTGGCAACCCACACCTCAGGCTACTACGTAAAATTCGGCAAATCCCCAACCCTGAATGCCCTCAAAAGCTATATGAGGCAAGATCAAAAAAAGTCCCCAACGATAAAAACGGTAGAACGATAATAACGATAAAACAAAGACAATAATTTTTTTTGTTTTTTGTCGTTTTTATCGTTGAGGTCTTTTTTTATCATGCTACACGATCTCAAATAGAAGCTTTTGCAATTGCATTTGTTGGGCATCCTTGTGTACCATCGTATGTAATTAGAAATCGAGGGAAGTACACATGGTAGAGCAAACTTATTTTTTGGATTCTTATCTCGCAAAAAACACTTCACAGCCTCGCTCTAAAGCTGCCATTGCTTATCTTGCTGGCCTTGATTATATTAGCCAACAGCACCCCCAAGTGGCAGATAAGATTGTACAAGAGTTAAAAGATCAGCGCTCCTACCTTAAAATGATCGCATCAGAAAATTATTCATCTCTTGCATGCCAGCTTGCCATGGGCAATCTTTTAACTGATAAGTATGCCGAAGGTTTTCCCTTTCATCGCTTTTATGCCGGCTGTGATAACGTTGACAGCCTAGAACATCAGGCAGAAGAGTCTTTAAAGGCTCTATTTGGCTGTGAAGCCGCATACGTTCAGCCCCACTCTGGCGCTGATGCTAACCTTGTGGCTTTTTGGTCTATCCTCATCAAGAATGTGCAACAAAAAGAACTTGAAAAACTGGCTAAAAAATCACTAGATGAGCTCACCCCCACAGAATACGAACAGATACGCCAGCTACTTGTAAACCAAAAGGTGTTGGGCATGTCGCTAAACTCTGGCGGCCACCTCACACATGGCTATAGACACAATATCTCCTCTAAAATGATGAATGCATCATTTTATGACGTAGACCCTAAAACTGAACGCATAGATTATGCTAACGTATTAAAACGAGCACAAGAAGAAAAGCCTCTCATACTGCTTGCAGGGTATTCAGCACATCCTCGCATAATTAACTTTGCCAAGATGAAAGAAATTGCTCATAGCGTTGGCGCTACACTCATGGTAGACATGGCGCACTTTGCAGGCCTTGTAGCAGGCGGCGTGTTTACTGGTGAATATAACCCAATTCCTTATGCTGATATTGTCACTTCAACTACTCACAAAACCCTCAGAGGTCCTCGGGGCGGTGTGATTCTTTGCACAAATGAATATAAAGAATTTGTCAGCAAAGGCTGCCCACTTGTACTTGGAGGTCCACTTCCACATATGATTGCTGCAAAAGCCTGCGCGTTTGAAGAAGCACGCCAGCCTAGCTTTAAAGAATACGCTCACAATGTAGTAAAGAACTCCCAAGTGCTCGCAGAAAGCCTAATGGAAGAGGGTTTTAGACTCGTTACCGGTGGAACAGAAAACCATATGGTAATTGTAGATATTTCATCACTCAACATTACCGGAAGACAAGCTGAAACTGCCCTAAGACAAGCTCACATCACATGTAACCGCAACGCCATACCGTTTGATCCAAATGGTGCTTGGTACACCTCTGGCATACGTCTAGGGACTCCCGCTCTTACTACACTTGGCATGGGCCCACAGGAGATGAAAAAAATTGCCAAGATCATCTCTACTGCTTTAAAAAATACAAAAGCAGCTTCAACTATTAGCGGCTCGCAAAGTAAATCACAAATTATGACGGATCCCGTTGTCTTTGACACATTAAAAAGCGATGTCATGAACCTCTTAAAAAGCCATCCACTCTATCCTGAGATCGAATTAGATGATGGTTGCTCGCAAAATCTTCACATCACAACTGTGAACCACTGTTGCAGATAATAGCATTATTCGCTAAGACTAGAAAAAGCTTTGAAAATAAGGAATATCCAATGTCAGATGAAGATCACAAACCAGAAGCTCAAAAACCTCAAACAATGACAAAAGACCGCATCGACGCAAGTCTTCTTAACTCACGCCGCATTATGATTGGCCGCGCATTTGATAATGATTTGGCAGAAGAAGTGATTAAGCAGCTATGGTTTTTAGAACTAGAAGCACCAGGTAAACCAATTCTTTTAGTAATTAACAGCCCAGGTGGATCTGTTGACTCAGGGTTTGCTATTTGGGACCAAATCAAGATGATTACCTCCCCAGTAACAACTCTTATTACAGGCCTTGCAGCTTCTATGGGTTCTGTTGTGGCGCTCGCTGCTGCTCCTAACCGCCGCTTTGCAACGCCTATGAGCCGCTTTATGATTCACCAGCCTTCCATTATGGGAACCATTCAGGGACAGGCGACAGACCTAGAAATTCACGCCCGTGAAATTCTTAAAACTAAAGAGCAACTCATCAATATCTACATGAAAGCTACAGGCAAAAGTAGAGAAATTATTGAAAAGGCAATTGACCGTGATACCTGGATGAGCGCTCAAGAAGCACTTGAATTTGGCCACATCGATAAAATCATTACATCATTTAAAGAACTAGAGCAAGTTAGCTAATGCCCACAAAAACAGAACAGAACACCCTCCTCATCCCGGTAAGTCATTACTCGGGATGTGGGAACGACTTTATCCTCATGGACAACCGTGAAGGGCTTATTCCTGAACTTACAGGTGCATGCGTTAACCAGATATGCCAACCCGCAGGCGTTGACGGCCTCATAGTAGCTATGAACTCCAAAAGTGCTGACGTTGCCATGAAGTACTACAACTGCGACGGAACAGAGGCTGAAATGTGCGGCAATGGCGTCAGATGCCTCATGCAGTTTTTGCGCCAAAAGAGAAGCTATCCAAAAGATCGCTGTCTACTAGAGACAAAGCTACGTGACCTCATAGTAACAAGTGACCATACCGACATATCTGTACAGATGGGATGCGTACATGATTATGAATGGGATATACCGTTAGAATTTGAAGGTAAGAAATATACCGCTCACCATCTAAATACGGGAGTGCCTCATGTTGTGATATTTTGTGACAATGTGGCAGATATCGACGTAGAAAAAGTAGGCCGCCATTTTAGAAATCACGAAAAATTTGCACCACAAGGTGCTAACATAAACTTTGTGCAGATTATTGCGCACCATGAGCAGTTTACTGCCTGCGTACGCACTTATGAGCGCGGTGTTGAGCGAGAAACCTTAGCTTGCGGCACGGGTGTAACAGCAGCTGCTCGCTGTTTACACAAGCAAAATAACTTCCAGTCTCCAATATCTTTAAGAGTACAATCTGGCCAATGGCTCCAAGTGTTCTTTGAAGAAAATAATAGCAAATTTGAAAATGTTATTTTAAAAGGCCCAGCTACATGGGTTAGAGATGGAAAGCTTGATCTTGACCCGAGCAATCTGCAATTTACACTTCAGTTTTCATGAAAGAGCATGTTGAGCGTTTTTTACAGCATCTACAGGTTGTAAAAAACGCCTCAGAGCATACCGTACGTAACTATGGCCTAGATCTTACCTCCTTTTTGATATACGTTAATTCAAAAGACCCTGCCCCAAAAGTAGATAGAACACTCCTACGTGAATTTTTAGCCACTCTTTCTGATCAAAAACTGGCTCGAAGATCTATTGTGCGAAGGTTATCGGCCCTACGAAGTTTTTTTACGTTTTTACAAAAAGAAAAACTTATAGATGCTCACCCCATGGCAGACATTGATAGCCCCAAACTTGAAAAGAAGATCCCCATCTCATTGAACTACGAGCAGGTACAAAACCTCTTTAGCCAGCCTGATACTGACGATTTTATGGGACTAAGAGACCGGGCAATATTAGAGCTTTTTTATAGCTCAGGACTACGTGTAAGTGAACTTGTGGCGCTATCTATAAATGATTTTGATTTTGAAAAACTAGAAATGCGCCTGCAGGGTAAAGGGAGAAAACAGCGGGTTGTGCCCATCACAAAAAATGCCTCAGACTGGGTAAAAAAATATACATCTCATGCTGAGCATAGAGGCAAAACTGACGCCATTTTTTTAAACCGTTTTTTAGGTAGGCTTACTACCCGTTCTGTTGATCGGCTCTTTGTAAAGTATTTAAAAGCAAGTGGCCTTGCCGCCCACATCACCCCCCACATCATCCGCCACACCATTGCCACACACTGGCTAGAAAATGGCATGGACCTAAAAACCATCCAGCTTATCTTGGGCCATAACTCCCTTGCCACCACTACCATCTACACTCACGTTTCAACAACTTTAAAGAAAAAAACGTATCAAGAAAGCCATCCTCACGGATCATAGAATCCCTTGAGTTTTTCCCTTACTAGTGCTACACTTACCATCAAAATTTAGAGAAATTATGATTACATTAGACGAAATTACAATGACAATTCCAGGACGCACTCTTTTTGAAGGCGTATCCTGCGGTTTTTCTCCTGGCAATCGCTACGGCTTAACGGGCCCAAATGGCGCCGGAAAAACTACTCTTTTTAGAATTATTATGGGCGGACAAGAGCCAACAAGTGGCTCTGTAACTAAACCTAAGCGCACAGGAATCCTCCGTCAAAATATTCACGATTTCTTAAATTTTACAGCGATTCAGGTAGTAATACAGGGAAACTCACGCCTTTGGAAAGCGTTGGAAGAGCGCGATAGACTTTATGAAGTTGAGATGACAGACGAAGTTGGCATTAAGCTTGGCGACCTTGAAATGATCATCGCAGAAGAAGATGGATATTCTGCAGAATCCAACGCAGAAACACTACTTTTAGGTATTGGTGTTCCAGCTGAATACCATAATAGACTATTGTCTGAAATACCACAGGATATGCAATTCCGCGCCCTACTCTGCCAAGCGCTCTTTGGTGAGCCAGAAGCACTACTGCTTGACGAACCTACTAACCACCTTGATATGACATCCATAAGTTGGTTAGAGCAGTTTTTAGCCCAATATCGCGGCACCCTCGTCGTAGTTAGCCACGACCGCCACTTCTTAAACGCTGTAACTACACACATTGCAGATATTGACTATGAAACCGTGATCTTATATCCCGGTAACTACGATGACATGGTAGAAACAAAAACGGCAGTACGAGATAGAGCAGCAGAAGATGCAAAATCTAAAGAAAAGAAAATTGCACAGCTGCAAGAATTTGTGTCTAAATTTCGATCTGGAACTCGAGCAAGCCAGGTGCAATCGCGCCTACGTGCTATAGATAAGCTCCAGCCGCAAGACACTAAAAAATCTAATATTCAACGTCCATACATTCGCTTTATCCCAACAGAAAAACAAGCCGGTAAGATTACCCTCACTATTAAGGGCATTTCAAAGTCATATGACGACAATCATGTCATCAAAAACTTTTCTATGGAGATATTCCGCGACGACAAAATTGGTATAATCGGAAATAACGGCCTTGGTAAAACCACCCTCCTCAAGATGCTCGCAGGCGTGCTGCCACCTGATAAAGGCACAATTGAGCTTGGTCACAATGTGATGATAAGCTACTTTCCGCAAAATCACTCTGATGCTGTTGATAAATCAGATCAATCAAATCTCTTTGACTGGCTAAAAGCACGTAAGAGTAATGTCTATGACACAGAAGCCAGAAGCGTGCTTGGCAAAATGCTCTTTGGTGGCGACGATGCCTTTAAGCGCGTCTCAAACCTCTCTGGAGGCGAAACTGCACGCCTTATTATTGGCGGTATGACGCTCACAGACCACAACGTCATCATCTTAGATGAACCAAACAACCACCTTGACCTAGAAGCCGTATCGGCTCTTGGCTGGGCTCTGGATGAATATAAAGGCTGCGCAATCGTAGCTAGCCACGACCGAGACCTCCTTGATCGCTTTGCCAAAAAACTGATTATCTTTACCGATACAGGTATTGAGTTCTTTGACGGCCCTCTTGAAGAATATCTCATGGTCCAACAGACCAAAAAGAAATAGTCCAGAAATCTTAGTCTTATTCTTGTTTTTTGGAAAAAAGGCAGATCAAGATCAAGAATAAGATCAATCTACTTGTGCCGTAGGTACAAGTTTATTATTAGCCCATGGTGTAGGCCCGGAAGGGCCAAACCGTGGGAACCGTTTACAAAAAACCAGTAGAGCCACGGATGTGGCGGCTCATTATTTCATCGCCAAATCCGTGGCTCCATAATTTTTTTCGCTTAAATTCCCACGGTTTGGCCCATCCGGGCCTACACCATGGGCTAAGAATGAACGTGTACCTAACGGCACACAAAACAACGTGGATTTTTTCTTAGTCTTATTCTTGATCTTATTCTTATTCTTGTTTTTTTGGAAAAAAGGCAGAATAAGAATAAGATCAAAACCCTTGAAGTATTTTGGGGGGTTAAGATACGGTGCGGATTACTAGCTATACGAGGTAATCCGATGCTCAAATCTTTGCCAAAACTTGTTACACTATGTACTCTTGCATCGCTTCCTGTTCATGCAGAAGTATCTCCTGAGTACCTGCAGCACCAAGAATCACTAAAGATAAGTAAAGCGGCACAAGAAACTGTCATCTATGGCTATCCACTTGTGATGATGAATCTTCTGAAAAACTATTACACTTACACCAACGCGCCAGGTGATTTTAGAGCCCCTATAAACCAGTTTGCCAGCAATAAAACACAGAGTACGCCTCTTGATAGTAATGCTTCATCAAACATCGACGTGCTTTCATCTAATGCATGGCTTGACTTAACAAATGATGCCATCGTCTTTCATATACCAGAAATTTATAAGCGCTTTTTTCTTTTTGAAATCTTTGACGGCTGGACAAATGTTATTAAGACGATCGACACAAGCACTACAGATGGAAAAGAAAGAAATTTTACCATCACAGGCCCGAATTTTAAAGGCACTGTCCCCAAAAACACCACCCATATACACTCTAAAACGAACATCGTCTGCATAAAAGGCATCACACAGTGCTTTGGAGCAGCTGACTATGAAAACATGTATAAGATTCAAAATGGCTACACATTAACTCCCGTTGCAAGCTTTGGTAAACCCTACTCCCCTCCTGCTATAGTCCAAGTAAGCCCCATTAGCGCCACAAAAGAATCTGCCCATGATCAAGTAAGTGCTATGAACTACACAGAGTTCTTTAACACATTCTCAAGTCTCTTAGAACAAAACCCACCTCTTGTACAAGATGTATCCATATCAAAGAACCTGATACATTTAGGCCTTCTTAAACCTTTATTCGATGCTGAAAATACTAATAGAGCCACCGAAGATGGGTTAGAAGATGCCTTTAAAAATGGTAAGCACAAAATCAATACCTGTTATGGGTCAGTTGTTACAAAGCGCAATTCCTGGAAAATGATACTGAGAAAAGAAAATGATTTTGGTACAGACTATTTGCGCCGAGCCCTTTTAGCTCGCGCTGATCTTCCAACAAGTCTTACTCAAAACCTTCTCACAATGACATGTGATGCTGACTCTGACGGGTTTAGATTAAATGGCTTAAGACCCTACCGTATACACATTAAAAAAGAACATCTTCCGCCGGTTAATGCTTTTTGGTCATTGACGCTATACAACGCTAATCGCTCATTAAATCTTAATAGCGAAAACATTTATGCCATTCAGTCATTCTCAGATGTGCTACATTATAACGAAGATGGCTCTTTAGATATCTACATCCAGCACGACAAGCCAAAACATGCCAAACACAATTGGCTTCCATGCCCTAAAGAGGGCTTTGAGTTGCATTTGCGTTTATATCAACCACAGCCTCAAGTAATTGATGGACATTGGATGGCACCAAGCGTTCTCTGCCAGAATCCGCTGTAACAAAAAGCCTAAAGGCGATACTATTGTTGTAAATAAGAGGGATCTCTTGACGAACGTAGGCTCTTTTCAATTAGACTGTATCGACTGCAAATCTAGCGTTGAATTTTCTATATTAGATCTAGATTCAGCGTCCCATATCGTTACGTGCAAAACTTGTAATAAAAAGTATGCCCTTGGCGAAGAAACGCTCAAGCGACAGCTCAAAAAATTTGCGGCTCTCTGCCAGCAGATTCAAGATTCTCAAGAAATTTTAGGTGATGCAAACGTAGCAGTGGATATCGCAGGGCAGTCAGTACAGATCCCTTTTAAACTTCTTCTTACGCGCCTTAAATCAGTTCTCAACTTACAAATTGGCAACAAACGACTCTCTATTGCCTTTCGTGTTGAACCAACCTCTTTACCAAAAGCAAAAAATTAAAATGAACCAATTAGACCAACTTAAAGCCATGACAACCGTTGTAGCCGATACAGGTGATATCGAAGCTATACGCGAATTTTTGCCAACTGATGCCACAACTAACCCCTCACTGATCTACGCTGCAGCTCAAAAACCAGAATATCGCCACCTCATCCAAAAGGCCATCAACGACTTACCAAAAGAAACGATGTCAAAAGAGGCTCGTATGGGCATGCTTTTAGATAACATCCTTGTCAACTTTGGTGTTGAGATTTTAAAGATTGTGCCGGGACGTGTATCAACAGAGGTAGACGCTCGCCTTTCATTTGACACCAAAGGCTCTATTGCAAAAGCCCGTTCACTTATTAGCCTCTATGAAGCGCGTGGTATATCAAGAAATCGCATCCTCATTAAGTTAGCATCAACTTGGGAAGGTGTACGTGCAGCAGAAGTCCTCGAAATGGAAGGCATCCACTGCAATATGACGCTTTTATTTTCTCTTGCTCAAGCAATTGCCTGCGCAGAAGCTAAAGCTACACTCATTTCGCCCTTTGTTGGCCGCATCCTTGACTGGTTCAAGAAAAGTACGGGAGCCGCATCTTATGCGGCGGCAGAAGACCCAGGCGTACTATCAGTTCGCACCATCTACAACTACTTCAAAAAATTTGACTACAAAACAGTAGTTATGGGCGCAAGCTTTAGAAATAAAGAGGAAATTGTAGAGCTAGCAGGCTGTGATTTACTTACTATCTCACCTCAGTTTTTACAAGAGCTTTCAAATTCAAAAGAGCCCTTACCTAAAAAGCTCTCTGTTGAGGCGGCCAAAGCATCAAACCTTACACGTATACCACTTGATGAAGCCCATTTTCGCTTCATGCTCAATGAAGATGCTATGGCTACAGAAAAGCTAGCTGAAGGTATTCGCAATTTTACTAAAGATACTATCAAGCTTCAAGATTACCTCATTAGTCAGTTTCCTGATGCGATCTAATTAGTCCTCT
>JAJFUY010000295.1 GCA_021372185.1 Chlamydiales bacterium
CCCTTCGCGCCTGGTAGACCATCGATGCCATCTTTGCCATCTAAGCCGTTAATTCCTTGTGGCCCTGTAGCACCTGGATCACCTTTGGGGCCAGTGTCGCCCATCTCGCCTTTGTCACCTTTATCACCTTTATCACCTTTATCGCCCTTCTCTCCTTTATCGCCTGTCAGGCCTTGTTGGCCAGTTGCACCTTTATCGCCTTTATCACCTTTGGCGCCAGCTGGTCCTACATCACCTTTTGGGCCGGCAAGACCGGTTGTAGAGAGTGTGTCAATAACATAATCAGGTAGATAGTCTGCCCAGGCTTTGTCATTTGCTTTTTTGGCAGCTTCTTGTTTTAGAGGAGCTGTGGGCTGTTTTTGGGTTATTTTATTTGGTAAACGGATGCGTGCTGCATTTGGTGCAGTATCAGCTGCAAGTACTAGCTGAGAAGTCAGTAGCAGTGCTACTACTTTTGGAAGAATTGCTAGTTTCATATATGTCTCTCCATGGTATAAAGTTTTTACTTGGAAAAAAGTACAATTTTTTTTCCAGTTCCAGCCAAAAAACCATATTGAGATATATTTAACAAGATTTATTTCACATAAAGCAGGGGCTAAATAAATTTAGCCCCTCTAGTTTGGACATTTGGCCGAAGGTCTTTGGAGTGCGGTAATTCTTTACCGCTCTTAATTTTCGACCACACACTATATTTTCGATAGTCTCCAAAACGTACAACAGCCCCATACTATGGCAAAAATAGGAAAGCCCAAGTATTGACCGTTCGTGTACGTTGTGGAAGTTATTGTTAAATCGGGGTGTTGTCGAAAATTAAGAGCGGTAAAAAATTACCGCACTTCAGCGCGAGCTTACGCTCACAAGCTACAAATGTCAAAACTCGATGGGCTAAATAAATTTAGCCCATGCTTTATGGATTACTTACTGCCTTTTAGGAGGGAGATGAGTGTCTCATCGCCGATTTGCTTTAAGAGGTGTTGGTCTTCAAGCAGGAGCACTACAATATCCTGTCTTGTGTCTGAACCAAACGTTGTGTTGGCGATGGTTTGACGTAAGCGATCTGCTGCTTGTTGAAACAGCTGTGCTGAAGCAAGAAGTACCACTTGCACCACGTTTGCTTGTGCATTGTTTGGATCTATAGCTAATGCCTGTTCAATGTGCTTTTGAGCCACAGTGTGGTTATTGCGTGCTATTTCAAATTTAGCTACCGCTATATTTACCTGCACATTTTTTGGGTCTTTTTTGAGTGCTAGGCCAAAAAATTCTAGTGCTCTATCTGGGTCTAAAAGCATGTAGTATTTGCCAAGAGATACAAGAGCCGGAATTGAATCAAACTTCTCAGCGGCTAATTCTAAAAGCTCTAATCCACGAGCAGTATCTGATGTGAGTAAAAGCTCTCCCAGCATGCAAAGGACTGTAGGGTCAGTTGGTTTTAGGCTATAAGCCTTTTCGCATTTTTCTAATGCTGCGGCTCTATTTTCAGAAATTCCCTCTACATCTTGCATCAACGTTTTAAGCGTTAACTCAGCTTCTAGATCTCTAGTTTTTGCTCTTTTTACCTGTGACTGCAGTGAACTATCTGTGAGCTCTTTTAATTCTGCTAAAAGCTTAGTTGCTAATTGGAGGTCAGCGGCATCTCCTTTGCTCAGTAGCTCGGCATACATCTCTAAAAGCTCTCCATTTTTTGGCTGGAGTGCGTAGGCTCTTTCAAAATGCACTCGTGCTTTAGCATTATCTAGCAAAGAAAGATAGTAGATCTTTGCTAGCTCAAAATGACCCCTTGCAGAATCTGGATTTACTTGGACTAAGGTGTCCAAATGTCCTTTAGCTTCAGTGATATCCTCTTGGCTGAGCTCAAGAGCCATGGCGAGGCTATAAAGCGCATCTTGATTTTCGCTGTTAATGCGTACAGCTTTTCTGCATTTTTCTTCAGCTGCTGCATGGTTTTCATCATAAGCATCCATATCAGCCGCTGTTAATAGCGCTACTATATTATTGGGGTTGTACACAAGGGCTCTTGTACAAAGATCGCGTGCAAGGGGAGTATTTCCCTCTTTTAAAAGGATATTGGCAAATGTAGCCAGGACATAGTCATCATGAGGAGCCAGTTCATAGGCTTGTTTTGCTTGAGTGTAGGCAGCGTCATGTTGGCCACTATCGGCCAATAGCCTTGCATTGCAGGCCATAAGCCCCGGATGAGGAAACGCCCCAAGTAAAAGGTCTAATTTTTCTCGGGCTTTTTGTAGATCCTGTTTTATACCAAGTACTCCCACACGATACATTTCTATATAGGCAATACCCGCTGGGATAAAGTTCGGGTTATCGCTACAGGCCTGCTCAATCCACTCTATGGCTTTGTGTTTTTCGCCATCAATTGACTCAAATAAGGCAACGGCTCCAATTGATAAGGCTACAACAGAGGGTTTTTCTACTTTTAGACATTCGCTTACTACAGTAAAATCATTGTCATCTGCCCAATAGGGGTCATAGCAGATGTCAATAAGAGATTCTGGCCATTGAGTTGTCATCAGTGCGCGGTGACAATCTGAGCCATACACAGTAAGTCTTGAAAGGGTTGGGCATTGATTGGCAAATCTTTGGAGGCTATGTTCAAGTTTACTTACAGGTATACGTACGATCGCTAGTTTTTTTGGCCATTTTATATCTTCTATTGTGGCATCTGTAAACGTGTCGCATTCGGCAATGTAGAGCGTGTCAAGGTTCGGGCAGGCATTAACAAGTCCGGCAAGCTCTTCAGAGGTAAAGTGCTGATAGGTGATTTTTAGGCTTGTTACTCGGCCAAGTGTTAGGTCTGCCGCCTGTAAAGACTGAATAACACCAGGCGATTTTCCGCTTATACATACCTCTAGAGGCTGTTGGATGTTTCTACAGGTTTGTAATGGTCTAAAATGGGCCTCTGTAAGAGTGGCAGTTGCTGTTGAGATAAGCCGAGAGACAATTTCATCTAAATCTAAGGGAGATGTTTTTTTAGGCGCTTCTGGAAAGGGTATAAATTGCTTTTCTACAACCTGTGCGACTTTGGCAGAATTGTGAATGTATTCGGTGTTTAATGTCTGATATAATGCCGCTATACGCTTATCCCATTTTACATCGGCCGCAAATAGAGATGGCTTTTTTTCGGATAAGTCAAAGAGTGCTTTGATAACATACCCTTGTGTTTTTTTATCTGCTGCGCTTGCAATTTTTGCTTGTACAACAGCAACGTCTGCTTGTCCACGTGAATAGAGAGAGATTGCTGCAACTACTGCCGGATCAATTATAAGTGACATATGATAACTCCTTTATTATTTGCTAAAGAAGCTAAAGCTAATCCTTCAATAATTAGGCGTCAATTTGTTTATTCGCTAAACGAGAGTTTTACGTGGATGGCTTCGTGCCGAATATCGGTAAAAATTTCGGCTGCCGAGTTGCGGATGCTTACAGAAAAGCTGTCTAGGTAGCGCTCTTGGTCTCTTGCCGACGCAAAACGGGCGCTATACTGGTCTGTTAAATAGGCTACAAGGGCTTGGCGGTCTATCTGAATGGCAATTTCTACGCGGTCGATAAAGTTTTCGACTGCTGTTGTCTGTAAAAGTACGTGGCAGTCAGCTACTGGCGGGTGTTGTAATAGGGTATCTGTAAAGCGTTTGGCAAAAAGAGGGTAGTGCACACGATCAGCTGAGGCATCAGCTGCAATTGGGCCTGTTTTTACTTCAATCCCATCTAATGTGTTAGTGGTATAAAAGCTTAGCAAGCAATAAAAGGCAAATTTCAGGATACTATTCTTCACAGTTTTTCCCTAAATGTTTAAACAATAATTATACACTATATTTAAAGATTAAGTCAATGTCAAATCCCTTAGCAATTATTGAGAACGATAAACCCTGGTATAGTCAAGGTCTTAGGTTTGGATGCACAGGCTGCGGAAAGTGCTGTACAGGGGCTCCTGGATATGTCTGGATTGAGCCTGATGAAATCCTAAAAATGGCCAGCCACCTGCAGCTAACTGTGGACGATTTTGCTAAACAATACCTTCGTAAAGTCAATGGTTCCTATTCATTAAAAGAGCGCCCAAAGACTTATGATTGCGTGTTTTTAGAGGGTAATGCCTGCAGTATTTATGAGTTACGCCCCAAACAGTGCCGTACATTTCATTGGTGGGTGCAAAATTTACAAACGCCAGAAGACTGGGAAAGTGCCGCAAAGCGCTGTGAGGGCATTAATCACCCCGATGCGCC
>JAJFUY010000313.1 GCA_021372185.1 Chlamydiales bacterium
AAAGAGCGCTGAGTAAAAACACACAAAAAATGTATTTCTTTTCTCAGCGCTCTCCGTTCTCTCTCTGCGGTGAGATTTTTTTAGTTTTTAGGAGACAGGTTTGAATGTCAATTAGTTGGAATTCAGGTAAGAATCAACTTACGGTAGAAAAAAATGGTTCATGGCATCAACTTACTGCCGTGTCAGATCAAGTAGATTTACGAAAACAGTTCAGAAATTTAGCATCATCAGATCTACCGTTTAAAAGCTTTCTCACTTTTCCTACCTATCCTGGATTTGTGATTGTAAGACTTTGGGCTCCTTGGGAGCTTGATAAAACAGCAGAACTAGTAAAAGATGTTGTAGAAGGCTCATTTACCTCTATGGCAAATCTTACCCTCACTACTGCACAGACCATGAAGGTTCCTTATGATGTATCGGTGCCGTCAATCTATTTAAAGCCAGTACTGCCAAAATCCCACTTTGAAAAAGTCATTCTGATCGCCCTCAAAGTTGAAGAGATCGCCTTTTTTCATTTTTTAAAAAAGGACATGAGCCGAGAAACAAGCATAGCCATAAAAAGAGAGCTGCAAGAAAAGAAACTCCTCTCAGAAGCTCGTAGAAATGCTCACCCGCTTCTTAAGGGAGGTGATTTTGGAGTAACTGTTGATAGTGATAGACTAAGAAACGATAATGAGCGTGTACACTGCTTTATCGGCTATCCTTTACTGTCAAATGCCAAGCGACTCTATCGCATACCTACAGTATTAGACGAGAAGTCAATGCTTCAAATAGGTTTTCAAGACCTTTCAGATACATTCTGTACACCATATGATATGGAACTAGATCTGAGTGAGCCCTTTTCATTCACATTTTTAAATGATGAATACACGATTACGATTGATGATATAGCATGTATCATCACCTACTCATCAAAATCAAGGGGCGTTCTTGTTACCCATAGATGTGCCGACGAGACCTTTTTTGGAAAATCGCGCACATCAATCAACGCTCTTATTGCCTTGCTGATTGAATTTGCCAATCAATTAGAAGATGCACAAAAGTATGCCATCTGTACACAAGAGAAGCTTTTACTTGAGCTGTTTAATGATCTTTTTGCGTTTCGAGTCCAATTGAGTATAGCTAATGAACTTGAATGTAAACCCTACCAAGCACGCCACTCTCCAAGAGCAGACATTGAGGCTGAAATCAATCAGGACGGTGTTCTCATGCCAGATCTTGAGGGCTGTAGACTTGCGTTTGAGCATGCCTATTCAGAGCTTCCTATAGTCGTGCGACAGATAGATCCAGAGATTGGGGATAAACTAAAAAAAATCATCAAGTTTTTCACTGATCCTATAAATGACGGGACAAATGACTTCCCGGATGTCTTTGCCTACTATGGAGCTACTTCTTCTCAGCTACTCCTCCATTTTGATCTAGAACTTGCAGAACTGTTTACAGATGAGACCGTGAAAACTATCATGCAGCTTTATAAGGCCTACAAGCACTGTAAGTATGGCCTAATCGAGCAGGATTATAAAACGTACCTTCTTATAAAACAGATTGACAACGGCGAAGATATCACAATTTTTTCCCTCATTAAAAAAGGTCTTGAAGATCTGGATCTTATTCAGTACCGTTTGCCACCCAACAGGCCCTTCAATCGCTCTTCACATCAGGCAGAACTAGACTATCAGCTACAGCTAAAAATCTTCTCAGCCTTTGGATCGCCACTTCTTAAATCAATTTGTGGTCTTTCATCTGTCTTTCCAGAAATGAATCCGTTTTCGCAAGAAAATTTCCGCAATGATACTATTCAAAAAGGCATTGAACGGCTTATATATCACGTACACTGCGATGTGAGCGCCTTTTCAAATCTGCATGGCTACTCACCTGATGCCTTTAACGGTGAATTTGAACGCGGCATTCAGGATTATATTGAAAGCTTTGAGATCACCCATGAGAATGTGGTGCAGAGCCATATTATTGACTTTGTACAGCGTATTATAAAAGGCCATAACCTGCTTGAGCCAAGATTTAAACATGATATGTTAGATCTCAAGCACTTTATTGCCGGATTACATTCTACAAGACGCATTCTCTTTGTAGATGGTAAAGCCACTTTCAGAGAACTCATCCTCAGATGCCTCTACGAAATTCAAAGGCAGGAAAAAATCAGCATCAACAGCCAGCTTTTGATAGATACTGTTTATATGTTTTTAAAGACAGTAAAAGCGCCTCCTCAAACACCCACAGGCCGCAAAAAAGAGTCGAGCGCCACTCTTGTTGCTCTACAAAAAATCAACCTTACAGGATATCTCGCAGACGCTCTTGAAAAGGTAATTCTTTTTCTTAGTAAAACAGATCCTCAACATCTTCCCTATGTTGTCAAGTGCCTCAACCTGTTGAACTGTCGCACAAACAATGCGCTCGTTCAAGCAAATTTGCTGGTACACCCCTTGTCTGCCATCCGCCAAAAACTCGGGAAACAAGATCCCGATTTTCACACCGAGCCATATTTCATGCTCCTGCCGCCACCATAAGAGGGTGTGAAAAATGAACAAATTTGTGTGCCGTAGGTACACTGCCGAGTTGGTTGAGACTCTTACCAGTCTCAACCAACTCGGCATTTGCACCTACGGCGCAAAAATCAACTCGGTAGGATTTCTGCACGCAGTTATTACACTTTGTCTGGAATACCTTGGATTTGGTTGAGATGGGCCTTAAAACACTGCATGGTTTGGGGGCTGATGTGGTGTTCCATACCTTCTACGTCTATTTGGGCGATGTGTTCTGGGACGCCTAGGGCCTTGAGATAGCCTAGCAAGAACGTGTGGCGCTCTTTGCACTGTTTGGCAAGGGCTATGCCTTCATCACTTAAAGTGATGGGCATGTGCTTTTGGGTGTAAATATAGCCTTTGGCCTTGAGGCGCGCTAGGGTGCGGATAACTGTAACGTGCGAGACGCCCAAATGCTCGGCAATATCTTTTACTCGGGCTTCTGATTTTTCTAAAATAAGGTCGTAGATGATTTCAACGTAGTCTTCGGCAAGCTCTGAAAGGTGATGCGTTCTAGTTTCTTTAAAGGGCTTTGCCTGATCTTGTTTCATAAATTCTCTAATCGATTGGTTATTTCATCAAGTTCATCATCTACTGAAAGCTTTAAATAGGCCGAAGGTCCACTTTGATGCGCTATTTCTTCTTTTGCTACCTCTTTAAAGCGTGTTTGTAGCGCTATATCAGGCAGTAGGTCATCTTTTTTTTGTACAAAAATCTCGCGGGTAATAACGCCATCACCTTCGGCCAAAGTATACCAAAGAAACAAAAAGTAGGCTGTAATAAATGCCTCGATGGCATTTATTGGCCATTCACCAAAGTGGCCAACATCAGTAAGCTCTTGCCGCATGCCATAAAGCTCATAGCCCAAGCCCGCTTCTCCCACCAAAGATAAGCCTACATTCAATAGAAGTATAATGGGAAATACAATACCAAAAATGCGAGAAGTTACGCTAGCACAACAGCCTTTTTTCTTAATATTTCTTTGGCCAATACAGCATCTCTTACAAAGTTTTTTCGAGCTAAGTTCTTGCTCTAACTCTCTTTGGACATTTTTATAGACTTCCTGCAATTGGGCATCTACAGCAAATTGAGGGGTATTCACTCCCACTTGGGCATCACTGCACACATCTAGAGCCATAAGACGTCTCGATATTGTGGTTTTTGAAAAAGCGCATCGTGCATGAAAGGCGCTAATGCATTCATACAATTTTGAATAGAGCTGATTTTCAAGCTCGGGCGTAATAAGATTTTTATTGGCTCTACACCAATCTGTACAGAGCTGTTTTAGCTGAATAAACTCGCCTTCTGCCATCACTCGCTCGTAAATGCCTTTTACAGCTATGGCACAAAAAAGTGATAAACTCACCCAGCCACCAACATCCCCTAAATAGCGTATGCGTACAAAAAAGCGCTCATCTTCTATCACTTCTATAACAGATCGCACAGAACCTTCTAGGCAAAAATAACTTAAGGCGCCGCCCACAAGCGCAGATACGCTCATGGCAGTTACCATGGCTGCTGCTTGAAGGGTACCTTTATGCTGATACACCACTTGTACTGAGTCATGAATACGACCTAAAAAACATTTGGTTTCAAATTGCTGACGTAATGTAGAGGCAAGAGGCTGCATAAAAAGCTCCTGGTAGTGGTTAATGTAGCCAATGCTACATTAACCACTATGTAGCATTAGCTACATTAAACACAATTTATAACAAATAATTGAATTTTTTCGCGTAACCTGCTACTACTAGTAGTAGAACCCGAGGTAATTTTATGAGCACACCATCACCAATACAAGGCCCAAGTAATCAGCCACTTACAGACATTTCATCCAAAAAATCCAAAGCCTCAAAAGAAACACTTATTTTTAAAAGTAATCCTCTTTATAAAAGTCCAGGCATCACCGATAAAAAGATTTCCGTAAAACAGCCTGCAGCTACTTTTACGTATGAAGAGATGAAAAAAAACCCAAAAGCTCGTGATGAGTTGCTTGATAAGCTAAGGCCGGGAGATATCATTGTTGTGAGGCTTACCTCTTCATCCTCTCGTCCCCTCATGCAAAAAGTAAATTATTGGTTTCATAAACTGCTACGACCTTTGTATGAAAGACATACAAAAATTGGCAAAGAAGACACCCAGGCATCTCACATCATGCTTGTAACTCACGTTGACAAAGAACGCGGGGAACTTGTTGTATCAGAGGCCGTTCTTGCCGGCACACGAACTATTGACTATTTTAACCACACTAATTTTGGCGTAACAAAAGACGTTGTGCATGAGTTTTTTAGGCCCAATTTTCAGGGCAACACAGAAAGCATAACCCAAATTGCCTGCACAGCCATGAAAAAGCAGACAGAGGCTAAAAAATCTGTTGAGTCAGAAGAAGGGAAGAAAAATACCACAGAAGATGCAAAAAAACGCTTTGCCTACAGTAAACATAAAGCTGTGCGATCTTTATTTACTTCTGGATATGGGCATACAGCCTCAGAAAAAAGAATTATGAATAAAACACTGAAACAACTTCACACGTATTATGCAGCCCCATCTGATTCTCCTAAGAAAAAAACTATGTTTTGTAGCCAAATGGTAAGTAGCAACTTACAGCTTGGCGTATTTCATGCAGCAGTCAACAATTTAAAAGAAAAAGATAAAACCAATAAATTTTCTAACGATTTACACCCTTTCTTAGATCCAAAACACTCCCCTTCAAGAAAAGAATACAAGCAGTTTATTGCTGAACATGGCCAAGAAATTTTTAAAGAAATGAAAGAGATGTGCCCTCAGATCAAGTTTAGCGCAGGGAATATGTCTCCAACTGTATTTAGATCTATCGTAAGATCAGGCCTTGGAGAGCCCGTTGCCAACGTCGTTTCATCATCAAATAAATAATCATTTTCTTTTGATGAAGGAACCGAAGGGTTTTTTGAAGTCGCCGATATCTAAGATAAAGCCTGAGGCGTGGTCTTCTTTGCCAGGAAAATCTTTGTAGTTGCCCTCTGGGGGTTTTTTGCCGGTTAGGAGTGTGTGCTCTTTTGTGACTAGAGTAGTGTTTGATATAAATGTAATGATAGCTTCAACTGTTTGTTGCCTATCATCTGGTTGTATCACCTTTGCTAAACGATGAGCTAATCTATTTTGTCTTAATTCATAAAGAGCTGGGTTTGTATTATCCCACGCATCGGCCTCATAACTGTACGTTCTTGGCGTATCACCGTGCATGGCAGGGTCAAAATTATCCGTTACACCATCAGTAAAACCCATAATTCTGTCAAAAGCCTCAAGTTTTACTACAGATACAGAATAATTTCTCCATGACGGCTTATCCCAGGCTAGACTGCCACCCGGATCTTTGGCATCTGCAGAATCTTTGCGGCTACCAGGCGTAACACACACGCACTGGCGATTACCTGATGTTGATTTACGCGAAATAAATACATCACAGTCACCTAGCCTTGAAACCACTAAATAAGGAAGAGCCACTGTCGCCACTGTTAGTGTTGTAGCCCCAACTTCCAGCATGCCAGCAGTTTCAAGTGCTTGTTGAACGTTTTGCATAAACATTGCATGAACTTTCGCAATATCACGAGTGGTGGATTTTCTGGAAGGAAGCGCTCTTAAAGAGTTCATAAGAGTCTGCATGGCAACATCGATCACCTTGCAACTTGCATTTTGTGACAGTTCACCAAGGCCGCACCCATCGGCTATAATAAAACTTTGACAACCCGCTTGCGGTGTTTCATAGTAAGGTATTCGATAAACAGCATCCGCAAAATGTGCCGTAGCATCAGCAGAAAAAATTTGGTTTTTATAAATCAACGCTGAGTGAACTTTATAGGTTTTTTTTACACCATTAACTTGTAGGGTAATAGTTCCTTTATACAATTGGACGCGTGAATTTGGATTTACAGTAAAGGGTTCTTCTACATTAGATAAAACTTCTTTTTTATCTTTACCAATAATCACTGTAAGGGATTCAGCAATCACATCTATCTGCGTATCTCTATCTGCTGAAATCCCGTAATTATTACATTCAAATAGAAGAGCTGTGCCTACAGAATCTTTTAATGAAATGGGCTCACATTTTACAGCTTGCATCATGTTTTCAAAATGATTAGCTCCCCTTGGATTAACAGCTTCCTCAAATGTAGTTGTGCTTATTTCAATTATTCTTCGTGGTGACTCGCTGCCAAGAGAAGAACGTCTCTTCCTTGTCATATCCCCATCAGTGGCTTTTGCCCTTTGAGAAGCCTCCATAAACTGCTGTCGAACGTGTAGAGGTGCTTGTCCTTCTTCTGGTACAGGGGCTATTTTGGGAACTTCAGTTGATATACTTAATTGACCAAATTCACTAGCAAGATCAACATTATGAGGTGTCGATTGGGAAAGTCGTCTCCAAGCAGCTGCCGAAAAATTGGTCGAATTTGATGATGTAGAATGCATAGCCTCAATCCTTTAGAAAAAGGGAGGAAATTGTATCTGATAGCTAGTTTAACTGCTACGGTTTATTATCGGTAGGATGCCCTAAAGAGACATTCCCTACCAAAAACAAAAAAACTATTGGTCGTCATCGAAGTCGCAAGAATCGCATGATGCTTGTCTTGCGCCGGCCGGAGCCGCATAGGAATCATTATCACGTCTTGGAGGTCTCGTGTTAGTACGAGGGCCATCACGTGTCTCTTGACGTGCACGGCTCACGCGTATAGGACGATTCACAAAGTTGTAGTTATCAAGCTTTTCTATAGCCTGATTACAAGCTGCTTCATCTGCCATCTCCACAAAACCAAAACCTTTTGATCGGCCTGTATAGGGATCTGTCACAATACGTACTGAAATAATTTCGCCGTATTGAGCAAAAAGCTCTTTCATGGAATCTTCTGTTGCATTCCACGACAGATTTCCAACAAAAATTTTAGGGTTCATTTGCAATACTCTCCTCAATAATTACTTAACATACTTCTAAAATTTAAAGTATCTGTGTGGGGATTATTACAAACGGCAACATTTTACGCCCATACTTTTTTTATGCTCATATTTTTTTCGAGATTCTGTATACTATTTTCTCATGAAGACATCTGTTATTGCCATTATACCCGCTCGTTATGCTTCAAGCCGTTTCCCGGCAAAAATGCTGGCCCCCATACTAGAAAAATCCCTTCTACAGCGCACCTACGAACGGGTTAAAGCCTGTTCCAATATCTCCGATGTCATCATCGCAACAGACGACATTCGCATTCAAGATCATGCTAAAACTTTTGGCGCTACGTGCGTGATGACAAGTATTGATCACCAAACAGGCTCTGATCGCCTTATAGAAGTGCTCCAAACATACCCAGAACTCACCAAAAGTGACATTATCTTAAATGTACAAGGCGATGAGCCCTGCATTAACCCCAAGACGCTAGACACCGTATGCCAAGCACTGATCTCAAATCCGGCTGAAGTCATGGCAACAGTAGCAGTAAAAATTACTGATACGGCTGAAATACAAAGCCCATCTGTTGTAAAATGCGTTATGGATACAAATAATCACGCGCTTTATTTTAGCCGAAGCCCGATTCCCGGCATAAAGCCCCTTGGCAAATACGTGCCAACCTATCACAAGCACCTTGGCATTTATGCCTTTCGCCGCAACTTTTTAGTAGAGTATGGCAAATTACCCCAAACTCCGTTGCAGCTTGTTGAAGATTTAGAGCAGCTCAAGGTTTTAGAAGCCGGTTTTAAAATTAAAGTGGTTTACACAGATGTGTGTAGCCCAGCAGTAGATATTCCAGAAGACATACAAAAAGTGACAGAGTGGTTATGCAACAGCCAAAATACATATTCGTAACTGGGGGCGTAGTCTCCTCCTTAGGCAAAGGTATTGCCGCATCTAGTATTGGCCTTTTACTTGAGCGTAAAGGGTTTAAAGTCTCTATGATGAAGTTAGATCCATACCTCAACGTGGACCCGGGCACCATGAGCCCCTTTCAGCATGGAGAGGTATATGTAACTGATGATGGCGCAGAGACCGACCTTGACCTTGGCCACTACTACCGCTTTACGCACTCGCCACTTTCAAAAAAATCAAGCGTAAGCTCTGGGCAAATTTATCACGAAGTAATTCGCCGGGAACGAAAAGGCGATTATCTTGGTAAAACTGTTCAAGTTATTCCCCACGTAACAGACGAAATTAAGCGCCGCATTATGGAATGTGGTGCCTCAAGCGACATTGTGATCATAGAAATTGGTGGGACAGTAGGTGATATTGAGTCTCTACCCTTCTTAGAAGCCATACGCCAGATGAGGTACGAAAAACAGGCCGCTTGCTTAAATATTCACGTTACCTATGTGCCTTATATTGCTGCCGCCGGCGAAGTAAAAACAAAGCCCACACAGCATTCTGTGCAGGTATTACGACAAATTGGCATATCCCCTGACATTATTTTATGCCGTTCAGAATCCTCTCTTACAAGTGATGTTAAAGAAAAAATTAGCTTGTTCTGCAACGTACGTGAAGATGCTGTCATTGAATGCACCGATGTACAGCATAGTATTTATGAAGTACCGCTGACACTTCATGCTCAAGGCATAGAAGAAAAAGTATGCCAGATGCTCAACCTGCCATCAAACCCGATAAATTTAGAAAGCTGGCAGAATTTAATAGAGACCATAAAACACCCCAAAGGTGTTATTACAGTGGGTATTGTAGGCAAATACGTACAGCACCAAGATGCCTACAAGTCTGTCTTTGAAGCACTACAGCATGGCGCGTTTGCTAATGGCTACAAAATTGAAATACGTAGAATCGAATCTGACCGCTTTGATGAAAACGGCCCCTTCCCAGAATGGGCTATGGGCTGTGATGGCTATTTAGTTCCAGGCGGATTTGGCGATAGAGGGTGGAATGGTAAAATAGCCTGCGCAAAATACTGCCGCGAACATAACATACCCTACTTTGGCATATGCCTCGGCATGCAGGTGATGGTAGTAGAATTTGCTCGCCATAAGCTAAACCTTGAGCGTGCTGATTCAACAGAAATGGATCAAGATACACCAAATCCAATCATTTCATTACTTGAAGAGCAAAAACTAGTCTCTGATAGAGGTGGCACAATGCGCCTTGGAGCCTATCCTTGCAGCCTCACTCCCGGTAGTTTAGCTCATAAAGCCTACGAGAAAGACTTAATTTCAGAGCGCCACAGACACCGCTATGAGCTTAACAATAAATACCGAGATCGTTTAGAACAAGGCGGACTCAAAGTAAGTGGCACATACGAAGATGGCAATTTATGTGAGATCGTAGAAGTAGCCGGTCACCCTTGGATGGTGGGCGCGCAGTTTCACCCAGAATTTGGCTCAAAACCACTAGAGCCACACCCGCTCTTTCGTGATTTTGTAAAATCCATGATACAGAGAAAAGCCACATGCTAAAAGGAAGAATTTTAGCAGTAGACTTTGGCTTAAAACGGATTGGGCTTGCCGTTTCTGACCCTATGTTTATTATTGCCACAGCACTTGAAAATCTAGATGCCGGTCACAATGTGCTTCAGTCTGCAAAAGCACTTGCCGCGCACCTAGAAACACTAAAAAAAGAAAAAAACTACACCATAATCGAAATTGTCATAGGCCTGCCCCTTCATATGAACGGGCAAGAATCTGATCGAAGTGGCCTTGTACGCGAGTTTGCCACACATGTAGGTGAAATTACCCAGCTGCCAATACATCTTTTTGATGAGCGCCTCAGCACCGTTCAGGCAGATAGAGCCCTTATAGAAACAGGCTTTACCCGTAAAAAACGCGCGCAGGTTGTAGACCGAGTATCTGCTGTGATTATGTTGCAGACGTATTTGACCAAACGAGGACAGCCAAATGTTTAACATTCACTGGTGGATCTGGTTTAACATACTGCTTTTTGCTCTTCTCTACATTGACTTACGTCTTTTTCCTCATAGAGGCAGGCGCCAAGCCTATGCTCTCACAGTTACCTGGGTAAGTATTGCCCTAGCATTTGCCGGACTCATTTATGTTACCAAGGGAGCCACTACATCTTTAGAGTTTTTAACGGGCTACGTTATTGAAGAATCTCTCAGCATTGACAACCTGTTTGTCTTTTTAATGCTGTTTCAGTACTTCCACGTACCAAGTCGCTGGCAATCAAAAATACTCATGTATGGCATTGTGGGAGCACTTGTGATGCGCCTTATCTTTATTTTGGTAGGCATTTCACTTGTTCAAAAAATGCACTGGCTCATGCTGGTGTTTGGCGCCTTTTTAGTAGTAACGGGCGCTATGATGTTTAAGAAAAAAGACCCCAATGCGCCACAAAAACAGCCCTATATTGTGAGCCTCCTTAAGAAATATGTGCCTTTTACAGACTCCTGGGAGCACTCAACCTTCTTTATTAAAGAACAAGGCAGGCGCATTGCCACGCCAGCATTTCTTGTGGTTTGTGCTGTAGAATCTACAGATTTACTCTTTGCCCTGGATTCAATACCGGCTATCTTTGGTATTACCTTAGACCCCTTTGTTGTCTATAGCTGTAATGCTCTTGCCATAGTAGGCTTAAGATCTCTCTTTTTTGTCCTAAAAGACGCTCTTACACTCTTTGAACACCTACACTATGGCGTGAGCCTTATTTTAGTATTTATTGGCGGCAAGATGCTTGTGTCCCATTGGTATAAAATAGATACAATCGTTTCCTTGAGTGTTGTAGGCGCACTTCTTATAGGCTCTTTACTTATTCCAAAAAAGAAGAGCACCTAAATGTCATACCAGCATGTGCTTAATCTAGATACTCTTGGCGGTGTAGAAGAGCTCTTTATTCACTTTCTTACTCACGCAAAACAACTCTCTCGTATAAAGCAGCATGTGCTCGTAACCTCAAATCAGCCCCACCCCTTCTTTGTTTCGGCCCTTAAATCAGCTGACAGCGTGGTAGTAGAAAAATATATAGGCCCCTGCAAAGTACCTAAATTTATTCGGAAATTCACAAGAGTTCGCGCACTAAAAGGCGCCGACACAACAGTGCTCTGGAACCGCATGGAAAGCTACCCTTGGCCAGGTAAAGTCATCTACTACGAACATGGCGCCTCCTGGATAGCTCAAAAAGCTGATGGCTTTTTTGATTCTGTAGATGCAATCTTAGCAAACTCTCACGCCGCATCACGCGTCCTCCAACTAAAGTGGGGCATACAAACACCCATCACCGTCATTACCAACCCACTAAAGCCAACAATCTTGCGTGCCTCAACTGCCAAAAAAGCCCCCCAAAAAATGCGCCTAGGCTACATTGGCCGTCTGATACCCTTAAAAGGCGTGTGCCTCCTCCTTCATGCCATCAAAGGCCTAGATGTCACGCTCACAATAGCTGGCTGCGGCCCAGAAAAAGAACATCTTGTTGAACTTGCCAAAAAGCTAGACGTCCCCGTGACATTTTTGGGCGCCATCAAAGATGTATCAGGATTTTATGATTCAATAGACGCCCTGATTGTCCCATCAATTAGAGAACCTCTTGGTCTAGTAGCGCAAGAAGCGGCCCTACGAGGCTGCCCAGTAATTTGCTCAAAAGTAGATGGCCTGCCAGAAGTGGTACAAGATACAAAAACAGGCTTTTGCATAGAACCCACACTACCTTTGAGTATGTATAGCGAATTAGGCGGCCGCAACCAAAACATGCCAGACCTCGTCTACAATCCAACAACCGACACCCTCACCACCCCAAAGCTCCTCTCCCCCCAAGACATCGCCTCAAAAATCACAGCCCTCATCCAAAATCCCGAGCTTTACGAATCCATGAGCCAAAACGCCATAGAATTCGCCTCCCAAAGACCCAACTTCCTCCAATACACCCAATCCCTCCTCAACAACCTTTAATCATTGCCTAGAGGGGCTAGCTCAAGCGATAAAAAGGATAAAACTATAAAAAATCCCCATAGTTTGCGCCAAGGCGCCACACAATGGGAAAATAATAAGTCGCCACATACGTGGCTCTACGCTTTTTTATCGTTATTCCCACAGTTTGCACCTACGGCGCTACACTGATGGGCTAATAATAAATTTGCACCTACGGCGCAAAAAATTACATTTTTTTTTGACACATTCTGCAGTGGGGTTTAAATTTTGGAAATGCATTGTAAAAATCAATTATGAAAACGCGGTGTGTAATTTTGGCATTTTTGCGCCATAGGTGCAAATTTATTATTAGCCCATCAGTGTAGCCACGAAGTGGCAAACTATGGGAACTCAATGAAAAAAAATATCTCGAGCCACTTTAGTGGCGGC
>JAJFUY010000335.1 GCA_021372185.1 Chlamydiales bacterium
AAAGAGCAAAAATCGTTTGAATATATGCCTATTTTGGCACGAGCAGATGGCTATATCGTTGAGAAAAACGTTATCGAAGGAGATTTTGTTGAACCAGGACAAAAACTATTCCGCATTGCAGATTTAAGCAAAGTCTGGGTAGAAGCCGAAATCTATCAATCTGACCTTCCTCAGATTCAGCTGGGTGAACGAGTATTGATTACGCTACCTTATCTGCCAGGCAAGACATATGAGGGAAAAATCTCTTTTATCTTCCCCTTTTTAAGTGGCAATGCACGCGTAGGGAAAGTACGCATTGAACTGCCCAATCCTCATTTAGAACTACTTCCTGACATGTATGCTAACGTAGAGCTCAATATTCAATTGGGAGACAAGCTTCAGGTTCCCGAATCAGCAGTGATGTACACAGGAAGTAGAAGAATCGTATTTCTCGACTTAGGCCAAGGGCGCCTAAAACCCCAAGAGGTTGTTGTAGGACTGCGAGACCGCAACTACTTCGAAGTGATATCTGGCCTAAAAGAGGGCGACAACGTTGTCACCTCAGGAAACTTCCTTATCGCCTCAGAAAGCCAGCTACGCTCCGCTTTGAACTACTGGGGGGATGACAGTGGATCAAAATAAGGGCGGCCCAATTTCGCGTTGTATTGAAGCTTGTGCAAAGAGTCCAGTTTGGACTCTTTTTATCGTCTTCATCCTTACATTTTGGGGCTACTACTCATTAAAAAATACCCCTCTGGACGCCATTCCAGACCTTTCTGATGTGCAGGTAATAGTGCTCACAGAATGGCCAGGGCGAAGCCCCGACTTAATAGAAGATCAGATCACCTACCCAATTTCTTCAGAATTTCTATCGATTCCAAAAATTAAATTTGTGCGCGGTCAGTCAGTATTTGGGCTGTCATTTGTCTATGTGATTTTTGAAGATGGGACGGACCTTTATTGGGCAAGAAGCCGTGTGCTTGAATACCTCAATACGATCAAGTCAAGTTTGCCGGAGGGCGTTACACCTGTACTTGGACCCGATGCAACTGGTGTGGGATGGGTGTATTCATATGCTGTAGTCGATGAAACGGGCAATCATGATCTACAAGAACTACGCTCTATTCAAGATTGGAATATTCGTTATGCCCTTAGAAGCGTTCCTGGAGTATCTGAAGTCGCTTCTATTGGCGGTTTCATAAAGCAGTACCAAGTAAATGTTGACCCTAACAAACTACGTGCGTACGGGATCTCTCTTGATGAGGTTATCCAAGCTGTAAAACAAGCCAATGAAAACACAGGTGGTGATGTCATTGAGGTCGCTGAATTTGAATACATGATCAAAGGAAGCGGCTATGTGCATAATACACGAGAGATCGAAGAGATTGCCCTGCGTGTTTCCGGACAAGAGGCACCTCTCTTCGTTAAAGACGTCGCTGTCGTAAATATCGGCCCTGACTTAGAACGAGGTATTGCTGATCTTAATGGAGAAGGGAATGTTGCCGGTGGAATCGTTGTCATGCGCTACGGTGAAAATGCCCTCAGAGTCATTGACGGTGTAAAAGCAAAACTTAATGAGGTGCAAAAGAGCCTGCCAGAAGGTGTAAAAATACAGACAACGTATGATCGCTCTGAATTGATTAAAGGGGCAGTTGAAACGTTGACTCGTACGTTGATTGAGGAGATGATCGTTGTCAGTATTGTGATTTTTATTTTCCTCCTCCAAATACGAAGTTCCCTCGTTTTAGTACTGACAATCCCCATCGGCGTGATCTTAGCGTTTATCCCTATGTTTTATCAGGGCCTGACAGCGAACATCATGTCTTTGGGAGGCATTGCAGTTGCCATTGGTGCTATGATAGATGGTGGCATTATCATCATTGAAAACCTCAATAAGAGGCTAGAAGCTTGGGAAGCGGCTGGTCGCCCAGGAGATCGCTTCCCCGTTATTGTGGAAGCAATGAAAGAAGTTGGACCCTCGATTTTCTTTTCTTTGCTTGTTATTACAGTTTCTTTTACGCCAATATTTATGCTGGAAGGAACTGAGGGTCGTTTATTTAAACCTTTAGCCTTCACAAACGTATTCTCAATAGGCTTTGCAGCTATATTGGCAGTAACCTTGATACCAGCTTTAGCTGCGCTCTTCGTTCGCGGCTATATTGCCAAAGAAGAAAAGAACCCATTGAATCGCTGGTTAATAGCGGCCTATATCCCTATAGTTCGTTTAACCCTCCAATATAAGCGTACAGTTATTGTCGTAGCTGCTTTAGTGACATTACTTACCATTCCCATTTGGCTGCGATTGGGCGAAGAGTTTATGCCGCCGTTGAATGAAGGTACACTCCTCTACATGCCTACAGCTCCCCCAGGACTATCAATTACTGAAGCGACTTCTCTCCTGCAATCAATGGATAGAGAAATTCACAAATTTCCTGAAGTTGAAACAGTTTTTGGCAAGATGGGTAGAGCGAGCACTGCCACCGACCCTGCTCCCATTAGCATGGCTGAAATTACTATTGTGCTGAAGCCTAAAGATCAATGGAGAAAAGGCGTCACTTGGGACAGTCTCGTAAAGGAAATGGATGAGAAGCTACAGTTTCCGGGTTTAAGTAACATCTGGTGGATGCCTATCCAAACGCGGACAGAAATGCTGGCAACAGGGATTAGGAGCCCAATTGGTGTTTTAGTCTATGGGGATGACATAAAAAAAATTGAACAAACAGCAATTGCTATTGAGCATGCAATCTCAAAAATACCAGGAACTAGAAGCGCCTATGCTGAACGATCTGTTGGGGCCTATTACATAGATTATCAAATAAATCGCCAAGAGGCTGCCCGTTATGGTCTTCGCGTAAAAGACATTCAAGATGTTATCACGTCGGCTGTGGGAGGAATGAACATTTCTCAGACGATTGAAGGCCGAGAGCGCTATCCCATCAACGTTCGCTATGCAAAAGAATTTCGAGATGACCCCCCTTCAATTGACCGCATTTTTGTTACCAGCCCCACTGGAGCTCAAATTCCACTTTCACAGGTCGCAACGCCTAAATTTATCAGGGGCCCAGATATGATCCGCAGTCAGGAAGGCAAATTGGTAGGCTATGTTTTTGTGGATAATGGGAGTGTTCCCCTTGCAGATTATGTGGCAGAGGCAAAACGTGCTGTAGCAGCTGACGTATCACTCGAAAAAGGCATGCTCCTTGACTGGGCAGGCCAATTTACATACTTAGAGCGTGCAAAAGAAAAGCTTATGATCGTTGTTCCCTTGACGCTCCTTTTAGTGTTCCTGCTAATTTACCTGAACACACAGTCTTTTGTCGAAACAGGCATTGTATTACTTGCCGTTCCCTTTTCTTTGGTTGGTGCCATCTGGCTGCTCTATCTCTTAGACTACAACATGAGCGTAGCTGTATGGGTTGGCTTAATCGCCCTGGCCGGCTTAGATGCGCAAACTGGCGTGATCATGCTGCTCTATCTCAAGCTCTCCTACATAAAGCATAAACAAGAAAATAAACTAAACAATTTAAATGATCTCCAAGATGCCGTTATCGAAGGTGCCGCAAAGCGTATTCGCCCAAAATTAATGACTGTCGTTACGATGATGATTGGCCTTTTTCCTCTCTTATGGAGCACAGGGACAGGTGCTGATGTCATGAAACGAATAGCTGCCCCCATGGTAGGAGGCTTGGTAACCTCTTTTATTCTTAACCTTCTTGTGTATCCCCCAATATTTTTTATGTGGAAAGAAAGAAGGGTTACTAAGGGATTGTAATATGTTTCGTGATCCAAAGTTTATCTGGCTGCTCTCCATCTGTATTCTTGTTGTGGTCCTGGAATTTCTTTCTCTAGCTGGCATTCGATTACCGCCTAGCATCGATATTCCGTTCTTTTTGATAGTTATCTTGGGAATAGGTTACAAAACCCTCTGGCATGGTTTTCAGGCGCTTATTGCTTTTAATTTTAAAAGTATTAACGCCCTCATGCTTATTGCTGTGTTTGGTGCATTTTATCTAGGCAAGTACGAAGAAGCCGCCGTAGTTATTGCTCTCTATACACTTGCCGAAAAACTTGAAGATATCGGGATTGAAACGAGCCAATCTGCTTTAGGGGCCCTGATTGAAAAAATGCCTAAATTTGTGACACTCAAACAGGGAAATCGGCAAGTCCACATCAATGAAGTCCAAGTAAGTGATATCATGCTGGTTAAACCTTTTGATATGATTGTCCTGGATGGCAAAATTGTCTCCGGTTCTTCATATGTGGATGAATCGGCCATTACAGGTGAGCCGATTCCCAAAGATAAATTTGTTGGAGATACTGTTTACGCTGGCACGTTAAATAAAAATGGTTTCCTTGAAGTTGAGGTCACTAAGGCTGCGCAAGATACAACATTTGCTAAAATCAAAGAGCTAACCTTTCAAGCCACAAAAGTCAAGGCGCCTACTCAAAAGTTTATTGAATCGTTTGCGCAATACTACACCCCCTCAGTCATTCTTTTAGCTTTTTTATGGGTACTTGTACCAACTGTCATTTTTCAACAACCATTTGATCCTTGGCTTCTAAAGGGCCTTTCCTTGGTTGTAATTGCTTGCCCTTGTGCATTAGTTATTTCCACCCCCATTTCGATCTATTCAGCGATTGGCAATGCCTCCACTCACGGTGCCCTCATCAAAGGTGGGCGTTACTTAGAAGCGATTGGGCAAATTACAGCAATCGCGTTAGATAAAACACGAACACTTACCTATGGACAGCCAATTGTTAGCGACATCATACCTCTTGGAAAAAGTACAAAAGAACATTTGTTATCATGCGCAGCTGGTATTGAGATTTTTTCCGAGCATCCTCTTGCACAAAGCATTGTTGAAGCGGCAAAACAGGGCAAGCTAACACCCCATGATGTTGAAAATTTCCAAAGCGTTGTTGGTAAAGGGGCCAAAGCCGACTGTCTCGTATGTGAAGATACACATCATTGTATTGGTAAACTCTCTTTTATTGTCGAAGAACATCATGTTCCTCAACCAATTATAGATCAAGTCGAGCGCTTGCAAAAACAGGGCAAAACTTCTCTTGTGATCGCGACACATCAAGAAGTTGAAGGCATCATCGCATTGACAGATGAAATCCGACCTGAAAGTAAAGCACTTATTGCAGGCCTTAAAAAGCTAGGCATCAGGCCTATAATGCTCACAGGAGATCATTTAGCTTCAGCTCAATTTGTGGCACAACAAATTGGAATTATTGAGATAAAAGCCGACCTATTACCAGAAGATAAAGCCGCTGCCATCAAAGAACTTGTCAACCAGCATAAATCTG
>JAJFUY010000013.1 GCA_021372185.1 Chlamydiales bacterium
CCAAAAAAAAAAAACACCCTGTACGAAATGACCCAAAACAGGTATCACTACACTTTTAGACTATAATGGATTTTTGTTATGCAACTTCATACTGTGAGTCATCTTGATAAACGAGAACCCTCTGACGCACTTGTTATAGCGTACTTTACAAATGAATATGAGCGAGATGATTTAGGTTCGCTACAGACACTCTGTCAGCCTCCTATACTGGCTCATGACTTTGAGGCAAAGCCGGGGCAAATTGTAACGCTCTGGCATGATGAGCCACAAGAAAAGCGTGTATTTATGCTGGGGCTTGGAGCAAGAGCCCACTCTAGCCCGGAAACACTCCGCAAAAGCTACGCCGCTATTACTAAAGCCTGCATCAAGCATGGCTGTAAGAGTCTAAGCATACTCGTTCCTGAAGTGTTAGAGCCTGATGTTACCCTTAAAGCATTGCTAGAGGGGCTTTTATTGCCAAACTATGTATTTGATTCATTGAAAAACCAGACGAAGTCTGAAAATTCACCTCTTGAAGAGGTGACTCTGATTGGCCATGACATCCACACTAAAACTGCAGAGCGTACCCTAAAGGTAATGAGAGCCATATGGCGCGCACGTGATATTATCAACGGCAATGCCGATGACATCACGCCGGAATTTTTGGCTCAGTATGCAAAAGATGTGGCTCAAGAATTTCCCCGCATCAAAACTCAAGTTCACGATAAAGCCTGGATTCAAAAAGAGGGCATGGGCCTGCTTTTGGCAGTAGCTCGTGGGTCTTTACATGAGCCCAAATTTATTGTAAGCTCATATGTGGGAGACCCTGTGTCATCTGATGTTACGGTGATTGTGGGTAAGGGTATAACCTATGATACAGGAGGGCTAAAGCTTAAATCATCAGATGGCATGATGACTATGCGTGCTGATATGACAGGTGCGGCAATAGCACTTGCTACTGTAGAGGCTGCCAGTAGCTTAGGGCTTGCGCTTAACGTAACATGTGTGTTGCCATGTGCTGAAAATGCTATTAGTGCCTCTAGCTATAAGCTAGGAGATGTCTATAAAGCAAGAAATGGCCTTACAGTAGAAATAACAAATACCGATGCTGAAGGGCGCCTAGTGCTAGCTGATGCCTTATCCTGGGCAGTTGATACCCTCAACCCCACACAAGTTATCGATATTGGCACGCTCACAGGATCTATGGAAATTGCCTTGGGCAATGAACTCATGGGTCTTTTTTCTAATAGCGACTTAGTTGCAGATGAGCTATTTACAGCAGGGCAAAAAACACATGAGCGGATGTGGAGAATGCCTCTTTATGATGAGTATAGAGAGCAGCTACAATCTGATGTAGCCGACATAAAAAATGCCGTTGGCCCCAAAGGCGGCTCTATTATCTGCGCCATGTTTTTAAAGCAGTTTGTAAAAGATGTGCCCTGGGCACACCTTGACATAGCACCTGTTGCCTTTGCAAAAGAGGCTAAAGGCTACTGGCCAAAAAATGCCACGGGCATAGGTGTACGGCTTTTGCTAGAGTATTTACAAAAAGAGTGAATTTTTTATTGCAATGTATAAATTTTTGTGTTGTTTTATTTCCATGAACAAAACAAGGATTGTATACATGAAAAAATTGCTCTTTATACATGCAGTAGCACTTAGCTTTTCGACCACAATATTGTCAGCAGATGATATTGCACCACCAGCATGGGTCAAAAAGATTCCAGCTTATGTTCGTGGGCTAATTGGCCAAGAAGATCATGACCATGACTTATCATCTTCTTCATCATATGATCATAGTCATCACGAACATAGAGGTCCAACGGGTCCTCGAGGTCTCACAGGCGCTACCGGCCCGACTGGTCCTACTGGCCCTACAGGACCAACTGGCCCATCAGGTCCTGCAGGTTTGGCTGGCTTTGATGCGACACATAATTTTTCTGGGTCATTATCTGTAGCGGTAGGTGATGGCACGGTATCGCGCTTTTTGGGTGACTACTACCATTTCCCATCAACAGCTCAGGCTCTAGTTGAGTATCCAACAGTTTCGTCCACAACTCGAGTTACCGGCGGTGTGGTTATAAGCAAGCTGTCGTCAAATGCGATTCCAGTAACAGTAACGCTTTGGGTAAATGCAAAGCCTACAGCCGTATCTACAAGCGGTATTACTGCAAATGGATACTATGCTCTTTCGGGTGATCTCGAGCTCAATCCGGGAGATCTCATAAGTGTTGAAGTTACAGCTACCAAACACCCCAGTTCATCTGGCAGTTTAGCAGCTACTGTCCATCTTCATCTTTCATAAGATGGTATAACATAGGCAGACAGGAAATATCAGATATTTCCTGTCTGCCTCGTAATACCTCTTTATGCTACAATTTGCTATAGGCTCCAAAGCAACAAGAGGACTACATGACACTTAAAGACGATATGGATGCACAAGATACACCAGATAAGTTTATCCAGGATTTAACTAACCAAGAATTGCACCAGAGGCGGCGTGTGCCTGTGGGTATATTGGGAGCTACAGGTAGTGTTGGCCAAAAGCTATTGACGCTTATTGATAAGCACCAGTGGTTTCAGGTGACTGCGGTTTCGGCTTCTGATAAATCACAAGGCAAACCCTATAGAGAAGCTGCCCAGTGGCGTATGCCTGTGCCAATGCCTGAGGACGTGGCTAACTTACTAGTAACTGCTCCTGAGCCTAATTTACCCTGCAAAATTGTCTTTTCTTGCTTGGATGGAGCGATAGCAGGTGAGATAGAGCAGCAGTTTGCCCAAAAAGGCTATACAGTTATTTCTTGTGCTCGTAGTCACCGCATGAACCCGACGGTACCACTGCTGATTCCAGAGGTAAACGTTCAGCACCTAGAGCTATTAAAAGAGCAGAAATTTCCTAATCGCGGGATTATCATTGCCAAGCCTAATTGCGCTGTAATTGGTCTCATGCTTGCCTTGCGACCGCTGCAGTTAGAATTTGGCATTGAGGCCATTCAGGTGGTTACCATGCAGTCAGTATCAGGTGCGGGCTTCCCAGGTGTTCCGAGCATGGCTATTTTTGATAACATCATACCCTATATCGCTAACGAAGAAGATAGGCTTTATGAAGAGCCCCAAAAGATCTTTGGCACAATAAATAATGGAGTGATTGAGCCCTATCCTATGAAAATCTCAGCCACATGCACACGTGTGCCGGTAACAGAAGGTCATATGGAAGTAGTATCAGTAAAGCTTAAAGAAAAAGCCTCACTCGAGCAGGTAAAACGAGCATTTAAAGAATTTAGCTCGCCCCTACAAAGCCTGCAGCTTCCCTCATCTCCAGTAAAAGCAATTCACTATTTTGAAGAAGATGACCTGCCTCAAACACGCCTACAGCGTGATTTAGAACATGGTATGGCAGTATCGGTTGGTCGTTTAAGAGCTGACCCAGTACTTGATTATAAGTTTGTATGTTTATCACATAATACGGTAAGAGGAGCAGCAGGCGGAGCTATCTTAATTGCCGAGCTTTTGGTAAAAAATGGTCACGTGTTTTGGTAACAATTAAAGGATTTTGACAATGATTACAGTAGCAATCGTTTACCATTCAACCTATGGTCACACAAAAGCTCAGGCAGAAGCGGTTTTAAAAGGTGTGAAGTCAGTACAAGATGTAAATGCCAAATTCTATACAACAGATGAAGCTACAGCTCTCCTAGATGAGCTAGATATGGCCGATGCCATAATCTTTGGCTGTCCAACCTATATGGGAAGCATGTCAGCCTCTATGAAAGCTTTTGTAGAAGCCACATCAAAAAAGTGGTTCACACATGCCTGGAGAAACAAAATCGCCGGCTCCTTTACAAATTCAGCCTCATTTTCAGGCGATAAGTTAAACACACTTCTTGGCCTCGTTATAAACGCCATGCAGCATGGCATGATCTACGTAAGTTTGGGCATGATGCCGTGTGAAAACCGCCCCGATGACCTCAAATCCATAACCGGACCCAGCCCCGACAGCCACAACCGCGTAGGGTCATTTACAGGCCCAATGTCTTCCAGCTTTCAGGTAAACCCACCTGACGCCCCATCAAATGGCGACCTAGAAACTGCAGAACTCTACGGCAAACGCATCGCCGAAATCACCCATCAATTTGTTCGCGGCAAAACCAACTAACTTTCTATCTTTACTGAGGTATGCTTTGTTTTACATTTGCGTTTTCGTGAATCATCTCAAGAAGATCGATGTCTAAATTGCAGATGGTTTTCAAGTTTTGGGAGATTTTTTTGATGTCCCAGTTCCACCAGGCGATGGCCTCTAGGCGTTTGATGGTGGCATCGTCAAAGCGCATCTTTACTACTTTGGCGGGGTTGCCGGCTACAATGGCGTATGCTGGTACATCTTTTACAACAACAGCGCGTGAAGCTACGATGGCACCATTACCTATGGTAACGCCGTTTTTTATGAGGCAGTCGTAGCCTAGCCATACGTCATTACCAATAATGATATCGCCTTTTATGGGCAGTGCTGAGATGTCAAAAGCATGTTCCCAGCCATTTTTAAATACCGGAAATGGGTAGGTGCTTATGGCATCAAGTTTATGATCGCCCGTCATAATAAAACGCGCTTGGGCAGCAATGGCACAGAATTTGCCTATCACAAGTTTTACCCTATCTGGGTGATAGTTATACAAAACATTCTCGGTTTCAAATACCTCTGGGCCGCTTTTGCGGTCATCAAAGTAGGTATAGTCGCCAACAAAGATGTTGCTTGCAGTAATAAAGTTCTTAAGAAAAATAAGCTTGTCGTAGCCTTGTATAGGATATAACGTTGCCGGATCTGGACCTGTCATAAATGTACCTGTTGATATTAGTGTGAGAGGTGAAACCCACAGCAGCCATTAGCTTCTGTGGGCAAACAATTTTTACGCCCGATGAGGAAAGCCAATATTGGCTATATTTAGAGCACTAAGAATAGTGGCAACAGTTGATTGACGTGTCTCGTCTTGGTACTCACCAAATCCATTGAGGATAATACGTAGGACGCTGGAAGGATCAACTAAGAGTGCTAAGTCTGAAGGAGAAGATGGCATAAGTAGGCTTAGCGTATTTGTTGCAATAGCCGTGATGCGCAATAGTGTGGATGATTTGTGCGTAACGCAAGAGGAGATAACTCGCGAGCCAAGATGCAATACGCGAGCAACTGTATCCTGTGTGGGATTAGATACTAGCATGCCAGCTGTTACAGCAGCATCTAGTGCGTTTACCAATGATAATGGATTCTTGTATAACAGTGATAACCTTGTTTCATGAGTTGGTTGGGCCATATTTTTCTCCTAATATTTAATGTTAAAATTTGCGCTAATATTAATTTACAGTACAGTCACAGCATAGTAAAGCGCTGCAAATAAGAATAGTACTTTCTAGTGATGAGTTGGGGCTCTGTCTAAGTTTAGTATTTTCAGTATGTTACGCACAAAGTAGCAGTCTTAAGTGCTGATTGCTAATTTTGTGTTGCGTGAAAATTAACAAATCTGGCAATCTAGTGTTATGACTGCTAAATTTAACCAAAGGAGGTTCCTATGGAACAGAGACTTGCACATCGTTGGATATCACCACTAACACTCGTTGATGAAATAGAGAATATGCAAAGGTGTTCTAATAATCCTTCAGGATTAGAGCTTTCAGAAGATCAGACGCATATTTATGTTGAGGCCTCACTGCCTGGTCTTACACCAAGTGAAATAGATATTACGTACGATAAAGGTGCGTTGACTATTCGTGGTGAAAAAAAGGAAGTTGAAGAGAATAAAAACAAAAAATACTACCGCCGCTCAAGCCGTAGTTTTATGTATCAAATGGAAATTCCGTCAACTATTGAAGAGTCAGTAGAACCCAAGGCGGAATTTACTAATGGTGTAGCTAAAATTACTTTTGAAAAAAAGAAAAAAGAGCTGCCCAAAAAAATTACCTTTTCATAATTACACACAATACGCTGTCCGTCATAAACGACGGGCAGCGTATTTTTGCTATGGTTGAGGAGCATCAGCCAATATGGTCTGTACTTCCTGTCTTAAACTTCCAAGTAGCTGTTGAAACTCTTCGGCTGGCATGCTGGAAAGTTCTTCATTTGTCAGGTTTGGGTCTATAAAATAGCAAATGAATTCATAATACTCTTCAACTGTTGCGGCTGGGTTTTCAAGAAGATCAAGAGCATTTTGTGCTAAAGGGTAGTCTTCTGGATAGTTTGGTTCTTCATTTTCTCTGAATTGGTTATACTGTGGAAAATCAATTATATTGGCGCGGAAATTTACTGCCATATAGCAGGGCGTTTTAATGAGAAAAACTTGATAGCACCTCTGGCATTATTGTCCTAAGGTAAAAAAGCCCTTCAACACCTCCATAAAATACCCCTCATTTAGAGCCGCCTTAAACCGTTTTTTCGCTATACTGCCCTTAGTCTTA
>JAJFUY010000359.1 GCA_021372185.1 Chlamydiales bacterium
GTCATCCGCACCTTGTAGCCCCAGGCTTCTAGAAAATCTCGCACTTTGAGGGCAGTTTGCAAGACGAGTGTTTTTTCTTTGGTGTATGGCGGCATAACCATCTTGGTGCCATCGTTAGCACCGCCATGGCCTGGGTCTAAAATAACTAGCGGCAGTACTTTGTGGCGTATTGCCTGGCGAGAAAACTTTTCTTCTTTTGGCCGTGAGCATGATGCGCATACAACAAGCACTAGTAAAGCCAGTATGACTCTCATGTCTACCTTGTGGCGTTAAGATATAGTTGTTCAATACACTCTCGGGCCACTAGTCTATCATCAAAATCAATGCTATGTGAGGCAAAAACCTGCTGGGCTTCATGGCCCTTACCGGCAATCAAGATAATGTCATTCGCTTCTGCCTTGTTGATAGCCATGTTGATAGCTTTTTTGCGGTCAGGCTCTACAAAATAAGAATCGCTCTTTTTAAACCCTGTTACTACCTCGTTTATAATAGCCATCGGGTCTTCACTTCTCGGGTTATCACTTGTGACAATAGTAATATCAGAAATACCTTCTGACACCTGTGCCATAAGGGCGCGCTTATCACGGTCACGATCTCCGCCGCAGCCAAAGACCGTAATAATACGGCCACGAGATAACTCTTTTAAGGTTTCTAGCACATTACGAAGCGCTTCTGGCTTATGTGCATAGTCTACATATATCTGTAGACCTAGTGGATTATCAATTGATTCTAAGCGACCAGGAGCTGATCTAAAGCTCGCTAAGCGTGTTGCAATTTCATCTAATCTATAGCCCTTAATGATACCCACACCAATAGCTGAGAGGGCATTATAGACATTAAAGCGCCCTACAAGCGGCCAGTAAAAGGCCATTTCTTGCTGCGCATAGACGATGGTAAAGTGCGTACCTGTTGGATCAAAGCGTATATCTTTTGCCATCAAATCTGCGTGCTCGTCAATCCCATAGGTCATAACAGATGAGGCTGTAAGGTGCTTGCAGCGCATTACCCAAGGGTCATCAGCATTTAACAGTGCTACGCTTCTATTTTTCAGGCCTAAAAAGAGTTTAGCTTTTGCCTTAAAGTACTCTTCCATGGTGCCATGATAGTCTAGGTGCTCGTGGCTAAAGTTGGCAAACACAGCTACATCAAATTCAATTTCAGCTACTCTTCCCTGGTCTAAGGCATGCGATGTGACTTCCATCACGCAAGCACGACACCCACCTGTCACCATCTCTCTGAGCAACTTGTGGTTTGCACAGACATCAGGTGTTGTGCGGCTTGCAATATAGCGTCTTGGGCCCACAACGTATTCAATAGTGCCTATAAGGCCCGTTGGAACCAGGCTTGCATCTAAAAGGTGCTTTATAGCAAAGGTAGAGGTCGTTTTTCCATTTGTACCGGTAACTCCAACTGTCCACAACTCTTTTGATGGGTGCTCATAGTAGCTCGCAGCTACTTTTGCTTCTGCTTCTACAATATTTGGGTGAATAAGCTGTGTTACTTGCTTTAATGATGGGTCAAAAGTATCTGTAAGTATGGCGCTAGCCCCACTTAAAATAGCCTCTGGGATAAACTGTGTGCCATCAACTGAGCGGCCTTTTTTTGCTATAAAGAGACAGCCCGGGCTTACAAGTTTAGAGTTTGAGGTGATACCAGTTATCTCTGTTTCTTTAGAACCCTTAATCTGTATCTCAGGAAGGTCTTTGAGGAGTGTTTTTAATTTCATTAGTGACGTTTCCCATTCCATTGTTCATAGAGTTTTTTTAGCTCTTCAGCTTCTTTTATACCATCAGCACGTTCTGGATCATAACGCGGATCCTTCTTAGGATAGCCTGCTGGATCATCAGGTGGCACACCAAGGTATTCTAGCGACCTACGCGCAATCTCGCGAAAGATAGGCGCAGAACATGTTCCGCCAAAGTGGTTTAGCCCTTTACCAGGTACAAATCCTACCGCAGGCTCATCAATGCCAATTACAATAACAAAAGCCGGCTTTTCTACGGGACTAAACCCTACAAAACTTGCAACGTGGCTCGATTCAGTGTAACGGCCGTTGACAAGCTTCATGGTTGTGCCGGTTTTACCAGCTTCTGTATAGCCCCAAATTTCGGCACTTGGCGCACCCCCTCCGGGCTTTGTAACAAAGCGCATAGCTTTCTTTACTTCTAGCGTAACTGACTCATCCAGCACTCTTGGGAAAGAGGCTACTCTCTCTGGCAGGGTATGATCAAGTAAAATTTCACTTGTGCCATCAGAATATTTCTTCACCACCTTTTTTATGAGAGTGGGCTCAACTAAATAGCCGCCGTTAGCAATAACCGCGTGAGCTCGTAACATCTGAAGACTATTTGCCTGCAGGTTATATCCAAAGGCTAAAGAATAGGGTGTAGGAATTGACCACTCAGGCTTGCCATTTGGGTGTTTTTTATCAGGAGATGGCAACATCCCATTACTTTCACCGGGGAGCTCAATATTTGTTTTTTTTCCAAAACCAAACGTATTTTGCAGCTCATTGCGATACCAAGAATCGCCAAAATTTTGCACAACTCTCTGAATTAATGTGGCGCAGTAAATGTTAGAGGATTTTTGCAGGCCCAAATACATGTTGAGGTAGTGGTGAAAGTGGGTATCTTTAATTGGCTTTTTGCCACGACCCGGAAAGTTCCCCTTTGAAGTATCTATTTTTTCTGTTGGACTAAATATTGGCGGCTTATTTTGCTTTTTGCGCTCTAAGTTAGCTTTAAGGGCAATAGCAAGAGTAATAGGCTTCATAATAGAGCCCGGCTCATTAGCATCACTTATAGACTTAGCAGATGCCGCTCTCATAAGCTCGGGATTCGCAAAATACATGGGGTAAGAATCAGGAAAGAAAAATGGGTATTCTGCCCAGGCATTAATTTCGCCTGTATAGGGATTCATAACTACTGCCCAGCCCGCTTTTGCTCGGCAGGCCTTTACCCCTTTTTCTAGTTCTTCTTCAGCAATAGCTTGAAGCACGTGGTTGATTGTAAGGTAAACATCAGCTCCCCTTTCTGGCTCTACAATAAGCTGTTGAAGCTCTAAGCTATGTCGGGGTGAGCGCATGAGGCGTCTTTTACCGGGTTTTCCACTTAGGTACTTATTACAAGAAAACTCTAAGCCACCGGTTGGCAAAAACTTATGGGTCTTTTCATCTTTTTGCATCTGTACCGTGTGCAAAACTTGGCCCAAAAGCTTACCAAAGGGGTGTGAGCGTAAGTTATCTGGTACAAAGTAGACGGCGTTAGAGGCTATCTTGTGCGCTTTGGCGTACGGATACCACCAAGAGCCAATACGTTTTTTCTTGGCTTCATCCATCCAAGAGACAAGTTTCCTCGAGCGGCTTTTCTTAGAAAACTGCTCCATGAATCGTCTCATTTCAACTTCAGTTGGACTACTTAATGCCAAAAGATTCTGGGCAATTTCGTGTTTATCTTCTTCAGGCAGCCCCTGAGGGTCAATGTAGAGGTGATATTTACGGATATCGGTGGCAAGCTTTTGAGCAACTTCTGGGTGTCCTGGCTTTATGCTCGTATTTGACCAAAAAGTACCCCTGTCACCTGGTTCTTGAATGGTAAAGTAGTGCTGTGAGCGCGCTTTTTTCTTCCAAAACGCCTGCTCTACAATCTGTATACGAAAATAGACAAAAACTAGCAGCGAAAAGAGTGAAAAGAGGCCGAAGGCAAGTATAAGAGCCCGAAATTTACTAGATCGCATATTCATGGGGTTATCCCCTCTACAGTGATAATTTCTGTACTGAGAGGATATTTAAGATGCGAAAATTCTGGTTTACGAGCTAGCTCCATAAGGTGGATGGGATTTTCAAACTTCTCAATAGCAAAAGTGAGCCTGACATTTTCTTCTTCTATCGCCTGAAGCTCTTTAGACAAAATAGGCACGCGCATGCGGCGCTCAGTAAGGGTGTTATGCTTGCTTACGTACGCAAAAAGGCTTATTCCTAAAATGAAAATGCAGCAAAAAAGCCGGATAAGAAAAAACATAGCCAACAACAGTAAAATCTTCGAGAGCTAGTGTAGCATTATTTGCTATTTCTCACCTTAGAGTTTAGTTCTTTTGAGAGTCTTTTGCTAAACTCGGCGCTTATCAATTTTGGGATGATTTTGGCAAGATTTGAAATCTTTTGCAAACTCGCATACTCCTTAGAGTAGGGAGTTTGCAAAAGATTTAAAAGATTGACGAAAGCGCCCAAAATTGTTAACGCCGAGTTTAGCAAGAGACTCTCTTAATAGCGCGAAGCTTGGCTGATCTTGATCTTGGATTCTGGCGACACTCTTCGGGAGTTGCTACTAAAGGCTTTTTGGTTAGCACACTGTAAATCTCTTTATCTTGCTCTTTAAAGAAGTTTTTTACGATGCGATCTTCTAGGCTATGAAAGGAGATGACGGCAACTATTCCGCCGGGAGCAATAAGCTCTACAGCGCTTTTGAGAGCGGTTTCTAGCGATTCAAGCTCAGAATTTACTTCAATTCTGAGCGCCTGAAACGTCTTTGTAGCAGGAGCTATTTTGCCACGTCTTGGCAAGACAGTTTCTATGACATCGACCAATTTTTTGGTGGTGTCGATGCGTTCTTTTCTTCTGGCTTGTACAATCGCTTTTGCAATTCTGCGAGAGGCTCTCTCTTCGCCGTAGTTATAGATAATATTGGCTAATTTTTCTTCTGGATAACTTGAAACAACGTCTTCTGCAGTAAGGGTTTGCGTGCTATCCATGCGCATATCGAGTGGGCCATCTTGCTGGAAGCTAAAGCCGCGATCTTTTTGATCAAGCTGCATACTTGATACACCAATATCAAAGAGGATTCCATCAACTTGGGTGATGTTATGCTCTAAGAGCTTTTCTTTCATGTGGCGATAATTGCTATGAATGAAGATAGAAGTGTCTGGTAATAAAGACTTTGCAATAGCAAGGGCACTTGTATCTCGATCAAAACCAATAAGAGTAGTAAGCTCAGGGTGATGTTGTAGAATGGCAAGGCTATGCCCTGCTGCACCTAAAGTTGCATCAATGAAGAGCTTAAGCTTAACTTGGCTAAATAACTCTAATATGGGTTCTTGTAATACTGAAATATGCACAGGTGTAAAAATAAAAAATTCGTGCTACAATAATATAGGGTAGATATAGCTAAAAGCAAGTGTTAAAATGGGGAGAGGCTCTTTTATATGCCAGCAGTAACAATTGATAAATTTGATATAGGCATCTACATTCAGTACGCAAGACGCACCCAGCTCATGGAGCAGGTGATGTCTCAGTACCATCTACGAGAAGCCACAGGCGTGCCCGCTCAGGCGCTTATCGTAGACCTCTACCCAAAACTGGCTGAACTTGACCTCCTTCTTGGTATTGCTACACTAAGTAGCCCCTGGGCCTACTTTTATGCCCCTCGTAGCTACGGCGCGCAAAGACGCTCCCCCTTTACTTTTCACCGCATTATCCCCTTTATGGGAGAGCGAAACCAAGAAGACGAGCAAAAAAAAGACGAAGAGATTATAGAAGAAATGGAGTGCCGCACACCAGAAGAAGAGCGTGAGCGTAAAGTGTTAAAAGCCTGCTTTCAGCAAATTGAAGAAATTAACTCCCTTTTACGCTATATTGGCGGGCGTATTGGCCAGTTCTTACAAGGATAATTATGGGTCGCATAAATTGGCTAAAAAAGCTTGGCTGGCAAGAAGAACAGCTAGATGAAATTAGAAACGCCGGATACTCCTATATCCGCCAGGGTAAATATAATATTGCTATACCGTTTTTTGAGGCCTTGGTTATTCTTAACCCCGATAATTCCTATGATGCCCAGGCGCTTGGCGCCCTCTTTGTTCAGGTTAATGAACCAACTAAAGCTATCAAATACCTCGATCGCGCCCTCCAACTTGAAGCCGATCACTCCCCTACCTTGCTTAACTTGACAAAAGCATTTTTTATGTCAGGTAAAAAAGAAGACGGCATCCGCCTTGCCCGCGTCTTGCAAAATGATCCCAATCCCTATATTGCTGGGACAGCATCTGCTCTCCTCATGGCGTACAGCTAATTTTTTTCTTATTCTTATTCTTGATCTTATTCTGTCTTTTCAAAAAAAGAATAAGAATAAGACCAAGATTGAGAATAAGAGAATACACTATTTTTTAGACAAAAGCTTTTTGAGGGTGTCGCAGATGTACTGCACATCCGCTTCTTCTAGGTCGTAGTAGAGTGGGAATGAGAGGGCCTGTTTGTAATAGGCTTCCATTTCGGGGTATTGCTCTGTCAGGTCGCCTGTTACTTTTGCTACTATTGGGTGGCGGTAGAGGGGGATATAGTGGTACTGCGTGCCGATGCCCTTATCTCGGAGGGCTTGTACGAGCTCTGCACGAGTTGTCTTGCAGGCTTCAAAGTCAATTTGAAGGCACATCAGATGATTACAGGTTCTGTCATCGTAGGTGGCGTCAAAAAGACGAACATGGGGTGCATCTGCTAAATGCTGTCGGTAGCATTTTACTAATTTTTTGCGCTTTTCAATAAAGGCATCTAGGCGCTTTAGCTGTGATAAGCCCAAAGCCGCCTGCATTTCTGTCATATTATACTGGCCAGATAGCTCTTGTACTTCGTAGTACCAGGGTGCGGGAGCACCTTCAGTCAACTTCTCGCGTTCCATACCGCTATTGCGGATTTTTTGAAGGCGGCGATAGAGTGTTTCATCATTTGTAGTCACACATCCACCTTCGCCTGTTGTCATCGTTTTTATAGCATGAAAGCTAAAGACTGTCATGTGGCTATGATTACAGCAGCCAACAGGCGTACCATCAGGATATAAAGAACCAATTGCATGAGCAGCATCTTCGATGATGACATACTCTGGGCCTTTTAGTTCACGGTCTATAGCGGCCATATCGTGGGCGATACCTGCAAAGTGCACAGGAGCTATGATGTAGCGTCCGCGAGATTTTGGTTTTTTGAGCGCTTCTTTAAGGCCATCAAGAGAAAACCCACCATTTTTACGATCTATATCAATAAAAAGAGGTTTTGCTCCCAAGCGCATGCCCGCTGATATTGTGGCAATAAAGCTATTGGGCGTCGTTAAAAATGTATCGAAGCCAGAAACATCCGCTGCCTGATGGGCAGCCATGAGACCCGTAGTAGCTGAGGTAAACATTACCGCATACTTTGCCGACACACGCGCGGCAAAGGCCTCTTCAAATTCTAACGTCTTTTTGCCACGTGTAATTAATTCTTGCGTCAGTGATTCCTTTACTGCTTCAAGATCTGATGCATCAATCGATTGCTTAGCATAAGGAAAAAATTTATCAACAGTATTTTTTTGGAGCACATTTTTTGCCACTTTCTTAAAACCCCTAGATTAAATCTCAAAGGTCTAAGATACTATCGTTGATATATAGAAAGCAACGAGGGAAAATATGCAATCTGACATCAAAGGCGATATTCTGTTCGATATTCTTTTTGATAAACGCCGTCAAGAATACCTAAACGAATCGCGCAAGCTCTTTAACTCTTACATGCAAAAACCAAAACAGTGCCGGACCAACACACTCTTAAGCTTCTCTTGCTGGAAAAAGGCATCTGAACCATCTAACAATGGCTTTTCTTACCAAGAACATCAAGCGCTTTTTGATGCTAAAAATAGCGACATCCAGACAGGTGGCTACTTTATCACACTGAATCAAAAAGGCATCTGCATCAACCCAGACGCGCACTTCTTTGAAGAATTTTGCCAAAAAGGCTATTCGCTACAAGATATTGATGTTGTGATTGCTACCCATAATAGCTCTAAAGTTCTCGAGGGCATTATGCGCTTTGGCACTTTATGCCGAGAATACTCTCGCACCCTTATCTCATATGGCCAAGACCCACATGTCATTCGCTACTTTTTACATCCTGAACTCTTTGCATCTGTATCTATTCACTTTAGGCCCACGATTCGCCAAGAGGTAGGAAGCGTGCTTTCTTTAGAGACCTTTACGAACTCTATTGAAGTACGACAAATTGATGAAGCACTTACTCTTCACTATGCCAAAGATGCAAACTCCAACTTAGGCTTTAGAATTGATTCTCAATGTGTATCCCTTGGCTTCATGGCAAATGGCGGCTATCATTCAGTCCTTGAGAACCTCTTTTTGCCTATCACGGTTTTAATTGGCGGCATTGGATTAACGCCCGCTACAGACTTAGAAAAAGTAGAACTCCAAGTAGATCACCTTGGCTACTATGGCCTACATGAGCTTATCAATAATGCCCCCTCATTACAACTTGCACTTGTATCTGAGTTTTCAAGATCTATGGGTGATTGCAGATTAGAGCTAATTCAAAAGCTTAGACAAGATGTCGTTACTAACGCCAAAATATTGCCGCTAGATTCAAACTTTAGCCTCCATCTTGATGATCTAGTAATTGGTACCCAAAGCCAAAACCTGACAACACTTGATGATGTGCGAGTTGTTAGACCCGCTGGCCCGTTTGGCCAATTACACTTTTTGGATAAGGCAGATGTGCTCTGATGAGCAAAATTTATCATCGGGGGTTTCCACAACATAAGTTGCTTACCATTATACGCTTAAAAAATGCAAGCGAGTGAAGTAATTTACGCAAGTGATTAACCCTAAAAACAATAACAAAAATGAACACAAGAAAATTAACAGATTTTTTTAACTAAAATGCACGATGTTCTGATTTTCAAGGCTTTGAGGTTTTAATTAAAAACTCGGGAACAAATACCTTGCGACCATGCGTTTTAGATTGCTACTGTTCTGTAGATTCGAATATGTGACTTTTATGAAGGAATGCACCACTATGATGACATGCCAATCGACGATCGAAGCTCAAGAAATTGGGCAAAAGGGAGTTTGGTTACAGTTTTTGGACTACATACGAACACGCTGTTCTCCAACTGCGTTTGGCAACTGGCTTACGCCCATCGAAGTAGCAAGCGAAACCCAAAATGAAATCACCCTTAGAATTCCGAACATCTTCTTTAAAGAATATCTGCTATCTAACTTCAGAAAGGAACTCACACTATTTCTTCCCCTCACAGCATCAGGTGAGCCCAATATTCTGTTTGTAATCGAAAAGCAAGAACGAAAAGTTCGCGCAACAACTCCGAGCGCAAATCAGCAGCAATCACAAAAGCAACTTGCAGAAGACACCTCAAAACAGGGTGAAGACTTTTCATCGTTTGAAGCGCGCCTCAATGAATCCTACCGCTTTCAGACATTTATTGAAGGCCACTCTAACCAGTTTGTAAAGTCTGCTGCCTTTGGCGTGGCAAGCCGTCCGGGATCATCGTATAACCCGCTCTTTATTCACGGCGGTGTGGGTCTGGGTAAAACTCACCTGTTACATAGTATTGGCCACCACATCAAAGAACATAACAAAAAACTCAAAGTGCAGTGCATTACAACAGAGGGTTTTATTAACCAGCTTGTAGATGCCCTAAGAAGTAAATCTGTTGACCGTATGAAGCGCTTTTATCGCTCAAATATTGACGTACTTTTAGTGGATGATATCCAGTTTTTACAAAACCGCCCAAACTTTGAAGAAGAATTCTGCAACACCTTTGAGACGCTCATCAACTCAGGTAAACAAATTGTCATCACATGTGATAAGCCACCATCGCAGCTTAAATTATCTGAGCGCATGATTGCCCGTATGGAATGGGGTCTTGTGGCTCACGTGGGCATGCCAGACTTAGAAACGCGTGTTGCCATTCTACAGCATAAAGCCGAGCAGCGCGGCCTTGTAATACCCAACAGCGTAGCCTTTCATATTGCCGAACACATACACCACAACATCCGCCAGCTAGAAGGCGCTCTCAACCGCTTAAGTGCCTATGCACGTCTTATGAACATCTCTATTACTGAAGACCTTGTAGAAAAGACGCTAAGAGACATGTTTCAGCTGGCTCCGCGTGAAAAGGTATCTATTGAAAATATCCTCAAGAGCGTAGCTGCCGTATTCCAGGTAAAGGCATCAGATCTAAAAGGTGCTACCAGAACAAAAGAAATATCCCTCCCACGACAAGTAGCCATGTTTTTGGCCAAAGAGCTCATTAATGAATCGCTTGTGATGATTGGCGAATTTTTTGGGCGTACCCACTCTACAGTACTACACGCCTGCAAAAGCATTGAAAAAGAAGTAAATGAAAATGAGATGCTGAGAAAGCAGGTTGAGATGGTGCGCCGCGCACTCCAATTCCAAAACTAATCCCTTGCCCGTGCCCCTGCCCGTGCCCTTGCCCGATTTTTGTTTTTGTTTTTGTTTTTTGATAGAAAAGTTTATGAAAAGAAATACAAAATACAAATCGGGCAAGGGCACGGGCAAGGGCAAGGGCAAGGAATTTGTACGATGAACCTATTACTAGAATCTTTTTCCAGCCTACTCTTCCCAAGCCTATGCATCCACTGCTCAGGAGACCTTGAAGACTCACTCAGGCTTTTGTGCCGCACCTGCATGACGCAAATTGAATGCATTGACCCGCACAACCGCTGCCCTACCTGCTTTTTAGAAGACTGCATATGCCATAAGACGGGTAAACGAAGCTATAACCGCCTTGCCTGCTGCTTTGAGTATGAAGGGCCGCAAAAAAGCCTGTTAATTGCACTTAAATACCAAGATAGACCCTACCTTGCCAAAAGCCTTGCTGCATTTATGTTTTTGCAGCATGAAATTCTTGGTTGGCAAGCCCCTGACGTTATCACTTACATCCCCCAATCTTTTTTACGAGCCACTTTACGAGGGTATAATCAAAGTGAGCTCTTAGCTAAACATTTAGCAGACCTCATGCAAAAACCTGTCTTGCCACTTTTAAAACGAACAAGCTTTACATTGTCTCAAACACTCCTAACAAAAGAAGAGCGCTCAAAACTATCCTCTGACATTTTTCAAAGCGCATCAGGCACACACAATAATCGCATTCTTCTTATCGATGATGTGATGACAACCGGCTCTACAGTAGAATGTGCGGCCAACGCCCTCCTTGACACAAGCCCCTTACAGATAGATGTACTTTGCCTTATGCGAAGTGAGTGACAAAAATTGGCATCACTGCTACAAAGAATCCAATTTATTAAATGGAGATAGTAGTATGTCAGCAGATTCGGTTAGTTTTTCTCATCAGGTACATACGTATGTTATAGCACCGGCATATCGGGCTCAGGCTCAAATACAGGGCCACTGGAAGGAATTAGGCAAAAAAGTTGAACTCTGGGCAGATACTAGTATTCAAAAGCCCTGGAACGATGTTGCCAAAAAGATTTTTCACTCCTCATATATTGCTGCGACTCTTTTTATGAGCTCATTTAAGTTAGCCGTTGTTGCAACAGGCGTGTATTATATCGCAAATGCTGCCTACGGGCCATTTTCTAACGAAACGCATGAATTAGTCTATCAAGGCGCCACTGTTGGCCTAGCGGCAAAATCTGTGTATAATCTAGCCGCGCTAGTAGCTACCTGGAACCCAGTGTATGCCTTTAAGACAGCTGTATATGCCTGTGGAGCACTTTATCTACTCCCATATGCAAAACTTTTACCGGTTGTGTCAGGTGCAAACCAAGCAGCCAATTAAATTTTTTTAAGGTGAGGAGCAAAATCCTTGCACAAAGAAGTTGAAAGGTGTAGGATTCAAAACCTGAACGAATGTTGTTATGGGATGAGATTTATTAAGAATTTACAACTTCTTAATGAATCGTAAACAGAAATAGGATATGTGTATCTTATGAAAAGCACATACCTGGATATTGCCCCTCGGATGAGGGCTATAAGCAATGTGTTACTTTTTTTAAAACAACTCTTAAGGGAGAAAAAGACATGTCAGTACCAGAAACTGTAGTAGTACCAGATTCATTTAGAACAAGAATGTATAATGCTGTTGAGAATGCAGCAAGCAAAACTCGTGATGCTGTAAAGCAAGGATTTGACTGGACAGGTAGAAAGTATGTTCAAGTAACAAATGCAATTACACCTAACGAAACTGTAGGTAAAATTGTACGCGCTGCAATCCAAGGCCTTCCTTTTGCAGTAGCTCACCTATTTGTTCCTGCATACATACAAATCACAGCTTTTGTTGCCTACCAGGCAGCTCACGTTGTGCACTACCTTGCCGGCGATGCAACAGCATCACCTGTTAGCGACAACTTTAAGAAAAACCTATTCACAGGCCTATCGTCTGCTAATCTGTTCAGAGCAGTAAACGAGACAGTAAACCTCGTTAAAAAGCAAAAGACAGATTTTGTCACAATGGGCGTATCACTTGTCGCAGCTCTTTACTTTTCAAGACAAGCTGCTGCTTTTCCGAAAGCAGAAGCTCCAGTAACAACTGCAGTATAATCAAGATAAAAGGCCCTAGCAGACATGTCTG
>JAJFUY010000019.1 GCA_021372185.1 Chlamydiales bacterium
AGTGGCAAGCAAAGGAGTCTAAATACCGTGAAACTATTTGAACATCCAGACTTCGAGCAGGCGATTATACGTGCAGCAGAATATTTTCGTTCCCAAGGAATTAGAGCTGCCTTCATCGAAAAAGATTACTATGTCACGGAAACGCTTAGGCTTATCACCCAATCCTGCGAAGATAAGGTAATTTTCAAAGGCGGAACTAGCTTGTCAAAAGGCTGGAATCTCATACAAAGATTCTCTGAGGATATCGACATTTTTCTCGATCCAATTGCATTCAGCCCTGCCTTGGGGAAAAATGCCATAAATCGAGAGCTTAAAAACCTGAAGACTGCTATCGAAACACATCCCGGTTTAGAATTTGTTGAAAAAGAAAGCCGCACCATTGGCGGGTTCGGGCGATGTGATTATTTTGCTTACCCGCAAAAGCTAGCATGGGCGGGCGATATTCGGAATCGTCTGCTTGTCGAAATTGGCACGGCAAGCGGCAGGGTGCCTACAGAAAATGTTACTCTTCAGTCGTATCTAAGTAAGTTTCTGGAAGCCACAAAAATGAGCCTAGGAGCAGCGGACGAAGGTCCTTTTGAAATGCGGCTACTGCATTTTCGAAGAACATTTGTGGAAAAGATGTTTGCTATCCACGCAAAAGTCGAGTCATTTAAAAAAACAGGATTAGGAATTGGAGGGTATGCTCGCCATTATTATGACTTATATTGCCTTTCAGAGCGCCCAGAAGTTTTAAAGATGCTGAGTTCTCAAGAATATGGGGCAATAAAAAGTGATTATGATGGCATTAGCAAAGAGCATTTTCATGGAAGTTACGTCCCACCAGAGGGTATGAGTTTCCAAAAAAGCGACGCTCTATTTCCATCACTTAATTTAGAGCAGACTCTTGGGGCAGAATTCGAAAAGCAATGTCGCATATTATGTTTTGGAGCATATCCAACTTGGAAACAGGTGTTGCACCGCTTTAAAGAAATACGAGAACTTCTTTAATTTATTGCCCAAGATATATTGTGGATCTTCACCTTCTTGTTTCAAGCCGTCAAAACTAAAATCAGGCTCACAATACACAGTTTAGAGATGCACTGTGGTACTGCGAGACCTAACTTTAGCTTTTGACTCTCTTGGAGTTTTAAGGTATATTTGAAATCCGAGTTCCAAATCCCCTCTCGGCTCTTTTATTGATCGCGTCAACAGGCATTACACCCACCCCTGCCGTAGCAAAAGGTGGTGTAGTTGCTGATGGTAGCGCATAAAGCGGGTTTGACAGCGGAATGCTGTCAACGAGCTTATCTAGCGTTTTAGCGGGCAGTATTGCCGCCATATATTCTACTGACTCGTAGGTTTTATCATTGCGGCCATCGTACCATCCAAATACTAAGTTGCCTTTTACAGTATCCAACGCCATAGAGGCAAAGCCGCGGTTGGCAAAATTGGTATTGTTGATCAAAAGAGGTTCTGACCATGTTTGCCCATTATCACGAGAGATACTCAAGTATATCCCCATATTTTGTGAATAATCAGGAACTTGGTTTGTAACTACCGAGTAGAGCGCTTGGCGTTTATCGTCATATACATTTTGTTGGACAGAGTTAAAAAACCCACTTACAGGTGCGGCAACTTCGTTTGTTACGCCCCATTGCGATTGATTTTGATTAATCATCGCAATATTACCAGGTCCCGCATAGTTCTCATCTAGTTCACCTGGAGACTTAAATATCGTGCCGATAGGTGATATATAAGTAGACCCACTATAAGGAATGCATTGCGTCCACACCCTTCCATCTTCAGAAGCTGTAATACTTGGGATAAGATCGACATTAGTAAGGCTAGTTAAGTTAACCTCTGTTCCTAACCCAAAGCTACCCAAGCCATATATAGGGATAAATCCTACAATAGGATTTGAATCGATGCCATTTTCCCAGTAGTCAACCGAGAACCATAAGCCATATTCACCAGATCCATCACCTCGACCTCCAAAGCAATACTGTGGAAAATCGTACAATAGAGTAACTGGTGGTACTGGATTAGGCAAAGGCACACTATATACAGGTGTTGTCTCAAAAGTTACACCGCCATCTGTACTTACAGTAAATATTGGCTGATTGGTATAAGAGTCAAAAACACCATTGGGAAAAGCAATAGTTGTCCCATACCAAACATTGCCAAATTTGTCTGATGAAACACCCCTTTCGTCGCCTCCTCCTATTGAATTGGAAGGTTGCATTGGTGTTAAAATTGTTTCAGGCAGTGCAACGGTGTAATTTGGGCCAGTGTTTTGTGCT
>JAJFUY010000020.1 GCA_021372185.1 Chlamydiales bacterium
GAGGGGGATAAATCAAAGCCGATCAACCTTGCTTCATAAGGTGGGTTCGCTCCCTTGATATAATCTCGCGTCGTGAACCCCTAATAAAAAAATTATCGTCGATGGAATAATATGATTTATCGTGTCCCAATCAGCAGAAACTATTAGTTTACACGCCTTGGGATTTAATTCATATAATGAATTAAAGCTATAATTTTTCTTGCAGCTGTTATGCAAGTACCAACATCTTCACTTTGATACCCATTTCTAGCCATTAAATCAAATTTTTGTTTTAATTCATGCAAGTTAGGGTATTTCACAAATAAAGTATTGATTGCCGTGTGGCAATTACGTGCATCAACTATGTGCTGAAGTCTTCGGCCCGCAGAATCAACGCTCTTGTGAGCATTGCGTCGTACCCAAGTATCATTCATTTCTTGCACTTCGCGCTCGCGCTTACATCCACCTGGCTGCATTACTTTGGCCTCTTACATTTTGTTAAACTTTCGTTTTTTATTAGACTGGGCAGCAATACGCTCGCTATGTCTTTTTTCCTTTTGGCCATCATTCACTTTTTTCTCGCTTTCAACATGCATAGCGTGCATTTTTCTGTCGGTAAGCGCTTGCACAACGGCTTTGGCACGCACTTCATTGTTGGTTAATTCATGCTCAGCGGCTTCTAAAGTAAGTTGAGCCACGCCTACGTTAAATGGTAAACGATTATGAAGCCAGTCTCTTTTTTTCAGCGCATCAAAGCGCTCTTTTAGTTGTACAATTTCATGTGCCATGTCTTCAGAAAGTAATCCAAGCTTTTTATCTGCAATGGCAGTCACTCTTGCATGAACTTTTATAGCCTGAGGAATTTGTAAGATTCTTGGCTTTGCGCTTTTTGCAAAAGCAATTGTTCTTTGCTTTATTATGTCTTTTTGTTCTTGTTTTAAAGGAACATTTCGCTGTACTTCTACATTCTTGAACTCACGAAATGGACCTAAAGGTAACTGCGATATGCTTATATGCACGTTATTATTTTGTGTACCCCCTCCACCTACTACAGGATAGCCATAGGGGTAGCGACATGAGTTATAGAGCAAAAAGATGCCATACATCGCTCCAAGACCAACCCCGCCGACAGTTATTCTCTTTACAAAGCTGGGCGTAGTGTAGCCAAGAGCCGATGAAATCCAGGGGCCAAATATCATTCCTAAAGTAGCATCGTAGATGGTGTCAGCTGCTCCCCCAATAGCCTCTCCTGCACTTGCCAATATGCCCGGGCCATGCTCTGTTGCTGCATTGACAACAGGGGTAACCACTTTTTGGTGCAGAATATTTTCTGCTACTTTTACACCAATGACTCCAGCTACACCTGCTGCACCTACCATAGCCGTCTTTTTCATGGTAGAAGTTTGAGTTGGGGTTTGTGGCTGTGGAGCTTGAGCTTGTGGTGGTGTTGGCGCATGTAAGGCCGCTAAAACAGCTGGGTCTACAGGATGCACCGGATCTTCATTACGGTATGAATGTTCTTGAACATACCTATTTAATGCTGCCTCTGGAGCTGATGGCTGCCAGCCTGTTTTAAACCATGACATACTTTCCTCCTGTAGAATATAACTAATTTTTGTACCCATTTGCAGATAATAAATCCACCTAAATTTTTTAGAGTTACAAAATTTTCAGAACATGATATCTCTCATCAAAAATTGGTGTGCATTATGATGCCCTTAGGCGATGACAACTCAAATGAAAAATCGTTTCCACTTATCAACTACCTCCTGATTGCATTAAATTGCCTCTTCTTCTTTGTTGAGATGAATGGCGGAGAAGCTTTTGTAGAAAAATGGGCGTTTGTGCCAGACAGGTTTATAGCTCATCCTGGAAGCGAATGGCTGACTCTTTTTAGCTCTATGTTTATGCATGCCGGCTTAGCTCACCTTGGCGGTAACATGTTGTATTTATGGATATTTGGTGATAACGTAGAAGACCGCTTAGGAAAAATCCCCTACCTTGTATTCTACCTCGTATGTGGCCTTGGAGCCACTTTAGCGCAAACTCTTGTTGACCCGCATTCAAGCATACCCAACGTTGGTGCCTCAGGAGCCATTGCAGGCGTACTTGGAGCCTACATTTTTATGTATCCCCAGTCTCGCGTAAATGTACTCATGGGAAGAAGCGTTGTACCTATGTCGGCCCTCATCGTAATAGGCTTTTGGTTCTTACTACAGTTTTCAAGTGGTATCTCATCACTCTACTCAACAAGCTCTGAAGGCGGCGTTGCCTACATGGCCCACGTAGGGGGCTTTTTAAGCGGCCTCATGATCGCCATATTCCTCTCCAAAATCACCCCCCCACAAAAAGGGTAACAATTAACTCTCAACGATAAAAACAGGATAAAACGATAGAAACGATAAAAAAACAAATAAAAATATACTTTTGTATTCTATCGTTCTTATCGTTTTATCCTGTTTTTATCGTTTTAATTTTGTGAAAAGGGCCGTTACCTTTCGCTTGACGGATAAAGAATAAAATGTATATACTATGTATATACATCAAGAGAGGTAACGCATGCAATCACACGTGAAAAAATGGGGGAACAGCCTTGGCGTACGCATCCCCGCGCCCCTAGCAAAGAAGCTAAACCTCCATGAGGGCAGTTCAGTTTTGCTTGAAATTGACCAAGGACGACTTATAGTGCAGCCGCCTAAGTATGACCTAGAAACAATGCTTGGAGAAATAACCCCTAAAAATCAACACCATCTGATGCTCGATGATAAGGCAAGAGGGGCAGAAGAGTGGTAAAATACACACCAAAACGCGGCGACATAGTGTGGCTAGAATTTGATCCTCAGGCGGGAAAAGAAATTCAAAAAACAAGACCGGCAGTGGTAATTTCGCCCTATCAATACAACCTTAAAACGCAGCTTGGGCTTTTCATGCCCATCACAAGCCAAATTAAGGGCTACCCCTTTGAGGTTGTCATTGACTTACCTAAGATACACGGAGCTGTGCTTACAGACCAAATCCGATCCCTCGACTGGCACGCGCGCAAGGCAAAATTTGTTACCGCATTGCCAATTGAAACCATGGATGAAATTCTCGCAAAATTACATGTCTTACTTGATTGATGTAATGAGTTAGCAGCGCTCTTCAGCGACAATCGCTGAGACAAGTAGGCCTGTTATGAGAGTTGTTTCGATGAACATCACCAGCACAAGTAGGGGCGTGTGCGGATAGGCTACATTGTAAGAGCCATAGCCTAGAGTGGTCGCGGCAATTGTAACCCCAGAAATGAGCAAGCCTGATACCGTAGTTCCATGAAAGCCAAATCTTATAGCCACCCAAATACTTAAGGGAAAGTAAAGATAGGCCGCTGGGTATTGCTTTGTAAAAATAAAAAGCAAACTTATGGCTGTAAATGAGGCTAGAAGGCCTAACAATTCTTCCTTATAGTCTGTAAAGCTGATGCTGAATTTGCGTAAAGACCAGACAAGTAAAAGTGGGGTAAAGATCAAAATTCCCATGCAATCGCCAATCCAAAATGTGAACCACGAATAGGCAATTTTTGATGGCTCTAAAGAGCCATACAGATAAAGCGTAACCACTCCTACTGTGGGAGCAATCATACAGGTGAGAAAGCCGCCACCAAGTAAGAATACAACGACATCTTTGATAGTCTTAAAATAGCTTTTAGATGAATAGCGGCGCATAAAGTAGTTCCCGACTAAGCCTTGAGCCAGTGACCCTAGCGAAATAATTGTAGCAGCAGCTAGTGGGCCAAAAAAGCTTGTACCGGCCATGTAGATGTGAAAGGCGTTGTAACAGAAGTTGCCAAAAAAGACTCCCGGCCAACAACGAGCGCCAAAAAGCAAAAATGCAGCAAGAGAAAAACCTGTTGCGGGCCATACCGCAGAAAATTGTAAAGGCAGTGCTGGAATACCCAGCATACGTCCGGCTTCAGCGTTTGCCAAAATGATAATCGCAAGCAACACGTTTAAAAGCCAACGAAAATGGCCAGCTTGCATTTTGGTTATATAACTCATACACCACCTCAAAAAACTCTGTATCTTCTTTTTGAGATTTTTTTACGAGAAATTTTTTAATAGCGTCGATAATCGAATAGGTACGACGTAGCTGATTTTCTCTTATTCTTATTCTTGATCTTATGAGCCTTTTGCAAAACTTGCAAAAGGCTCATAAGATTAAAAATTACTGCAATACGATATGCACTACGTGCGTTTGACCATCATCCACTAACGGAATATCCTGTCCATCAAGCTGCGTTCCATCCAATGTGACCACGCTCTTACCCCGAGACACATGCTCTGGGTTTTCTACTTCAATTTCATACACCGCACTCTTGTATTTGTAGCGGATCTTGTAGCCATCCCAAGCCTTGGGAATGCAGCAGTTAATGCTAAACGTGTTTCCGCGAAGCGTGAAGCCTAAAATTTCTTCTAGCCAGATTCTGTACATCCAGGCACTAGACCCTGTATACCACGACCAGCCACCACGACCTACTTGCCCTGCAAGGTCATAGACATCACCTGCTAGCACATAGGGTTCTATTTTGTAGACATCGGTTTGGCTTACACTTTGAGTATGAAGCCCTGGGTGCATCATCTGGATGAGCTCTACAGCTCTATCTCCATCGCCCATTCTTGCAAAGGCCATTGCAAGCCATAATGAGCCATGGGTGTACTGTCCACCATTTTCTCGCACACCAGGAGGATACCCTTTGATATAGCCTGGGTCTTCAGTTGTTTTATCAAAAGGAGGTGTAAGTAAGAGAACCACCTTTTCTTGCACCTTAACAAGCCGTTCATAGGCTGATTGAAGGGCAATTTTGCTTCTGGCGGGCTCACCTGCATTTGATATCACAGACCATGATTGGGCAAGAGAGTCAATAACAGCCTCTTGGCTCTTACTTGAACCAAGGGGCGCTCCATTATCATAATAGGCTCTTCTATACCAGGCTCCATCCCAAGCTGTAGCCTCTATGGCACTGGCTAAACGTTCAGCATCTACCACATATCTATCGATTACTTCTTTTGTGGCAATTGGGCTTATAAGCTCAATATAATCATGCAGCACATGAATAATAAACCACGCAAGCCAGACACTTTCGCCGATTCCTAAAACCCCCACACGGTTCATACCATCATTCCAGTCGCCACCGCCAATTAAAGGAAGGCCATGTTTTCCGGCTGTGAGGCCTTTTTCGATTGATCTTCTGCAGTGTTCTAAGAGCGATGCCTTTTCTTGAGATACTTCAGGAGTAGAAAAAATTTCATGCTCATCTTCTGTAAGCACTGGCGCGCTGAGAAACGGAATTTGTTCATCTAAGATAGCCCTATCACCTGTTGTCCTTACATACTGCGCGGTAATAAACGGCAGCCATAAAAGGTCATCAGAAAAACGGGTACGTACCCCGCTACCTGTCACAGGATCCCACCAGTGTTGCACATCCCCTTCTATAAACTGACGAGCTGCGGCTCGTAGTATTTGCTGTCGAGCAAGTTCTGGACGAGAATAGACAAGCCCCATAACATCCTGTAACTGGTCTCTAAAGCCATAGGCTCCGCTTGATTGATAAAACCCACTTCTACCCCAAATACGGCAGCTTAAATTTTGATACGGTAGCCAGTTATTTAGCGCAAAATTTGTCTGTAAATCAGGAACTTCAACCTGGACTGACTCCACAAACCCATTCCACCAGGCATGTGTAGATGCTAAAAGCGCTTCAATTTTTTCACGTGATTGACACTCTTTAACCAGGTCTTTTGCCTCTTGTATGCCGCTTACAGCATACCCTAATACAAAAAACACATCTTCCGTCGCCCCCGGCTTTAACACAAGTGATACCTGAAGGCTTGCGCATGGGTCAAACCCAGCTCCTGTATGATTAGAAAGCCCTCGTCTTTTTAAAGCTGCGGGATTTGCCATGGTGCCATTTCTACCAATAAACTCTGTCCTATCTCCAGTATGAGATGAACAGGCAGGAATTGATGTGGCAAACGCTACAGCTTTAGTAAAGGTTGAATTATAGGCATTGGTAGCAAAAAGCGCTTGCTGGTCGCTATTCCAGTCAGTCACAATATGCATCTGAGTCTGTTCTTTATTGCCTCCCATAACAATATCCTGATGGGATGTTATGGTTAGATACCGCGTTAGATTTGAGCTATTATGAAGTGTCAGCTTTTGGATGCGTACAGGTTTTCCACCTGATTCATCCATAGGAACAAATATGAGAAGCTCTTGCTCAATACCATGGCTATTATGCTCGAAACGGCTAAAGCCCTTTCCATGAGAAATTCGATACGCATCAAGCTCTCTAATAGGAGCGGGTGTTGGCGACCAAAAGGTACCGCTAATTTCATCTCTAATATAAATAGCATCTGCAATGGGGTTTGAAACGGGGTCGTTAGACCAAGGCGTGAGACGATTAGACTGACTATTATCAAACCAGCTGGTGCCATTTCCGGCTTCTGTTACAAGTGTACCAAATTTAGCATTGGCAATGACATTTATCCATGGAGCCGGCGTCACCGTCTCAGGACCCAAGTAGATACTATACACCTTGCCATCAGGGCTATAGCCACCAAGGCCATTAAAGTAAGGAAGCTCTAAGAAGGGCAACTCACGAGACACCGGCTCTTCAACCCTACCACGAATGACAAGTGGTGATGGATAGTGCGTTGCAGGAAGGGGCGATACAAGCTGCTGTCTTAAAGATCCTCGCGCAGCTATTAAAAACACGCTTGCAACAGAAAGAACAAGCGTGAGCTCAGCCTCTGGCAGTGTATGAATATTGTGGAGATATACTCCCCCTTTGCCATTTGGTTCAACTTTTACGCCATGATTTTGAATAAGCCTCTGTAGCTGGTCATGAAGCGGGTTCTCGTAGCCAATATCTTCTTCATTTAAAATGAGAAGGTCTACCACAAGACCTCTTGAGCGCCAAAACGCATGAGCAAGCACCATCTGCTTCACTAAAATGATATCATAGGCATCATCTACACTTACCACTACAAGCGGCACATCTCCTGATATGCCATATTTCCATAACTCTGACTGGCCAAGTGTATTAACTTCTAACCTATCAGGTGAGGCTCTTAGCTGCTTGTGAGGAAAGATAATGCGGCTTGCAAGCTTTTGAAAGAGCTGTATGTCTTCTAGTGTTATGTTTAAATGGCGCAGCTCTAGCTGTGAGTAGGTCCAAGCAAGTTCTATACTTGCACTAGAGGCCTCAAATTTCTGGTATTTTTCCATGAGGGTGATAGCCTGCTCGCGCGTATTGGCACACACTGTAACAAAGGAGATTTTTGTAACTTTACCCGGCTCTAACACCAGGCGATGACGTAAACTAAGTATTGGGTCCAAAACCGTTCCAGCAGTATTTGTTAGGTCACTATCAATGGCAATAGGGTTATGGATAGAGCGGCCTCTACCAATAAAATTGGCTCTATTTGTTTCAAACTGCACATGAGTGCTATTGTTCTCAGTTTCAAGTGCCGCAACATGTCCTACCCATATCTGCTTATCATCAGGAGCCCTTAAGCGCCTAAAGGCTAAAAGCCCATGAAGTTCTGGAATTGATTCTGTTTCTATAAAGAGCTTATTAAAAGCAGGGTGTGCTCTATCAGCTGCATGAGGAGCCAAAACAAGCTCTTGATAGCTTGTCACCTCTATTTCGCGTCTCACGCCTGATTTATTTAAAAGCGATAATGAGCGTATTTCTGCGTTATCTTCTGGTGACACTACAATTTGCGTTACTGTTTCTATGTTATAGTCTTTTCTTTTAAATTCAACTTTATTGGCTTTAAAGCTCGATGAATACTCAGTTCCCTCTTGCAAGGTAGGCTGAAATGTAGCCGACCACTTCTCATGTGAGTGCAAATCTTTAATAAAAAAGAAGCTTCCATACTCATCACAGGTGGTATCGGCTCTAAATCGTGTAATATCAACATCGTTATAACGGCTATAGCCGCCACCGGCATTGGTAACCACAATTGAATAGGTGTGGTTTGAGAGCAGGCTCAATTTTGGAATAGCTGTATTTGGTGTTTCAGATACGCCCATAATAGGAACCGTTGAGACTGGAGCAAGTTTTTTTCGGCCACTTTCTTTTCGATATCCGTTAGCCGTAATAGACGGGGCAAGAGGCGGGCGCTCAAATAACAAAAATTCAACTCCGCTAATTCTTGGGTCTTTTCCAAAGCGCTTGGTTATTATATCGTCATTTAAAATGTTATTGATTGCCGCAAAGCTCATGCCCTGATGGTGCACCATATAGGCTTCTATAACAACACCACGATCCCCGGCTGGTGTTGCCTGATGGCTAAAGTCTATGGACTCAAAATAGCCATAGTCTCCCCACATACTATTCTTGCGGCTAGCAAGAATATGTAGGTTTTCTATAGCAGCTTTTGGATCTATAGCAAGCGCAAGCACACTAGAATAAGGGCTGACCACTAAATCATTCTCTAACCCCCTCTTGAGACCTAAACCCACCACACCAAATGCCTTGTACTGATAAATTTTATGCGCGTCAATTGCGCTATAGGCAGCCTCAGATATACCCCAAGGAATGCCACGCAATTCTCCATAAGCAATTTGGCAGTCAACAGCACTCCTGCAGGCACTTCCTAACAATGATTCAGGATAGTATTTACTAAAAAGCACGGGCATGAGGTATTCAAACATTGTTCCACCCCACGACAAAAGCACTTTCTTACCATTGCTGAGACCATAAGGACGCCCAAGAGACCACCAGTGATCTAGCGGCACATCATCCTTGGCAATAGCCACTAAACTCGCAAGGCGGGCCTCACTTGCCAACAGGTCGTAGTGAGAGGCATCTATACGCATGTCATCTACGTTGTAGCCTATAGCAAAAAGCTTTCTATCGCTGTTATATAAATAGCCTAAATTCATCCCTGATGAGATGACTTCTATGTCTCGTATAGCAGAATCAAATTCAGCTAATTTTTCACCGGCAAGCCACTGAGCTGACTCTACTGCCTCTTTAAGCTCACCTGCCCACGCACGTAATTCTGGGGGTAAATCCGGTCTTAAAGCAGCTTCTAGTAGCGGATTTAGTGCCTTATGAAGCGCGCCATCTGCTAACATTTTTAACGATAGCGGTAAATTGAGTGCCGCATCAATCCAGACTTGGGCGTGTACATGAATAAGATGGTATTCGTTTTCAGTTAACGCCTTTAAAAGTGGCACCCATTTAAAGTAGCGTTTATTCACTTCGTCAAACTCTGCAAGCTGCTTTTCTAGCGACTTCATCCAGTAGCTTGTAGCACCAATAGTAAGCACAATTTCATAAGCGGCTGTAACACTTGTCACAAAGCTATATAAATCAGGTGAGGCATTGAAAAGTATCTCTTCCAACTTATGTAGTGAAGAATGATCTTGGCGCGTACCTTCAACTTCGCTTAATACAACACGCAACGTATCCTCAATACCTGTCAGAGCAGGATATTGGACAAGTGGGCTTGTACAGACATCATACATTCCCTGCTGTACAGTCCAAAATGATGCAAGTAAATTGCCACTATCAACAGTCGATAGATACCGTGGATATAGAGGCTTTAGAGTTTTGATGTCATACCAGTTAAGAAAATGACCTTCATACCGCTCTAACAGAGCTAAACTTTTGAGCGTTGCTGAAATTAAATCGATCACTTTATCGCAAGGAATATACTTGAGATCATAGGCATTTAAAACCCCGATTAACCACAGCCCAATATTTGTAGGGGATGTTCTAAGAGCAAGTTCTACATTCAATGCCGCTTGATAGTTATCTGGTGGAAGCCAATTAGTATCTTGATTTACAAAATCATCAAAATAGCGCCATGTCTTTCTGGCAACTCGACGCAAGAAATCTCGATCTTTTTGCGAAAGCCTATGCATAACGTGGTCAGCCGTCGGCTTGCTGATATAGTGTAAAATAACAGGCCCTATAATCCATAAAGCACAAAATGGGCTTGCAATAAGTAACCCTTGAGGGTTGCAAACTGCCACCAGAAATAGGCAAAAAAGCGCAAATAAAGACGCCAAACTAATCCTGAACAAAAAGGCCGCTTGAGCTTGCATATGAAGGTTATTCATAGACTGAGCCGTATTCCACTCTAGAAGCTGTCTATGTGAGATAAGCCTTCTGTAACAGACGCGTACGATAGAATCTAAAGAAAAATAGGCCTCTTGTGGCAAGAGTGCCATATTTAATAGAGCCCGTACAATGCTTAAACCCATCTCTCGCCATAATGAGAAACTGGTGTAGGACATTTTGTTAAATAGTAATCCAATAACCTGAAGTAGTGGCGGCAAAAATATACTTGCTGCACCAACCAGAGTCCAGATGGCAGACATTTGAGGAACAAGCCATGATGTTATCAACAATAACATCACTGATATTGGCAACAAAGAACGTCTAAGATTATCAAAAATCTTCCAGCGGTTCATTGCCGAAAGTGGATTTTTTACCTTTGGGCCACCATTTGAAGGAGCTTTTGGCAGCAGCCAGTCTATTACCTGCCAGTCCCCCCGAATCCAGCGACGCTGGCGCTTTATGAGGCTTAAGTAATTATCGGGGAACAGATCAAATAGACAGACACTTGCAGTAAATCCAACTCGGACATAGGCGCCTTCTATAAGGTCATGACTTAGCACATGCTCAATTGGATATCTTCCTGATAATATACTGTGGAACGCCTTAAGGTCATAAATACCTTTACCATGATATGAGCCTTCGCCACATAAATCCTGGAAAATATTAGATACAGCATGTGTGTAGGGGTCAATAACCGAAGGATCCGAAAATATCTCCAAAAACCTTGAGTTTTTTGCATGCGGAAAGTCTGTACACACCATAGGTTGAATAATGGTGTAGCCACGATCTAATTTTTTGCCGTCTTTATGTAAAACAGGACTGTTAAGAGGGTGTGAGAGTATGCCGATAAGGCTTTTACCCTGATTTTTAGAAAGCTGAGTATCTGAGTCTAAGGTAATAACATAGCTTATGTTTTTTAATCTCTCATGCTGTCCATAATAGAGTATATTCTCAGATAGCTCATCACCACTTAAGAAACGGTTAAGAATTTCAAGTTTTCCACGTTTTCTCTCCCAGCCAATCCAGGCATTTTCGCTGTTACTCCACACACGCTGTCTATGAAATAAAAAGAACTTCCCATTACCATATTTTGCCTCGAGCTTCTGCATTTCTTTGATTGTAAAATCGATTAACTCTTGGTCTTTTTCATGAAACTGCTGTGGTGCATCTTTGAAGTCACTAAACAGGCCAAAAAGGAGGTTGTCATCAACGTTGGCTAAATAGCGTATCTCTAGGCGATTTACCTCTTCTTGGATATCCTCAAGCGAGGTAAGCATGATTGGAACAATCACGAGAGTCTTTTGCTTTTCCGGGATGCCTTTTTGATAGTCGATTTTTGGCAAGACGCTAATGGGTAAAACTCGGGCCAGTAAAAAATTTACCGTTTGAATTACGATTTCACTGATTGGAATAAGGGCAAAACAGCCCAATATCGCTAAAATACTATCGAGTGTAGTTATAGATTTAGCATAAAGAATAACAAAAGCCTCTAAAAGAGCGGTTACTACACAGATAGAGCCTAAATAGAAGAGAGTACCATGGGCTTTGAGCACATTTTGAGCCCATTTTTTTAGGGAAGGCCTATAGGCAATTGAAGCCTCTAGTGCATGCCTTCCCTCATCAATAAGATAGTAGCCAACGTGTCTGTCATAATCTGTACTGCCAAATCGAGCAAGCTCAACACATTTTTGGGCAATTTCTACCTCTGATACATGTGACCGCTTACAAAGCTCTTCTATAGTCTCTCGATACAGATTACAGCTTTCAAAATCCATGATTCCATAGATGCCAGCCGGGTCTTCTTTTAAAGCAGCATCACTTAAGCTTACCCCCTCAAAAATATCTCTCCACGATATTTGCGCCTGAGCTACAAGGCTAATCATGGTATTTGAGAACATTACCTGTTCTGATGCTTCTTCAATCTGCTCCTGGTGAAATACTTCTACTAATGGCTTTTGAAAGCGGCTTTGTAACCAGTTCTTAACCGGTAAAAGCGTTGTTTCATCATCAAAGAGATGATCTATTAATTCTTGAGCAAATTGTGGGCTGGGGTTTGGAATTTCTCGAGAGAGTATGTCAATTAACTCATTCACACGCGTCGGAGAGCGAGCAGAGGCATGTAGAAGGCGGTTACCCCAAAAATTTGCAAGCTCAAATACCCCCATTCGCTCAACAATTTTTTGGCTCAATAACTCTACCCACTCCAAAAGTGAAAGCTTGAGCATGAGAGGGAATGCCCACAATTCCCCAATAGATAAAGGACTTACACTCTGATAGGTATTTAAAAAATCAGTAATATTGTCTTTATTTACCTTGCCAGCACATGCGCGCACAAGACTTGAGGCAACTACATACACACGAGGAAGGTGTTTGCCGTCAACCAGCACCTTAGGAAGCTGGCGATAAAACCCGCGCGATAAGTTTCGTTTAATTTCTTCGATGCTGCCTTGAATAACTGTGATATTGTCTAAAAACCATGATATAGAGGAGGAAAATGGCTGCTCTGTATGCTCTACTTTACTCACTTCCAGATGCAGCATATTGAGTGTATTTTCTATGTTCCTTAATTCATTCAGTAATGGTGTATGAGAAGATCTAGAGCTCAGTACATTTTTGATGGTGTATGCTAAGGATGTGGCTGTTTGATTGAGCTGTTCTCTATTTTGCCCGATATCTGGCAATACCAAACTTTCAGTATGTACAAGCGTATCATCACTTAAAAGAAATGTAATTGGCTGGCTAACTTTTGTTTGCCTCAAGATTGTCAGGCATTCTTTTATCTGATAGGTTTTTACTTCTGCGATCACTAAAATTTCATCTGAGAACACAAACTTTTTATATTTGTGTACAGCCTCTCGGCTTAATCTGTACTTAAAATAGCACACAAAGAGAGGCGCCATACTAAGAGCAAAAATAGCACCAAAACCCTCTACTACATGAGCTTCACTGTCATAAATTGACGGAAAGAGATACATGGATAAAGCAATCATCAGCCCTAAAAAAGCCGCTACCAGAGTGGCCACAAAGCGAGGCAGGCTAAAATAGCGCGTTACAACAGGTGCACATTTGGGAGGATGTATTATAGATGCAACTCTACAAAATCCATGCTTTTCAAGTTCAAGAATGCAAGCTTTTGCACTTTGAGCATTTTGAAAGAAGCCAAGAACTACATTCCACTTATCCACAGACAGCACACCCCCATAATATAAGTTTTTATTTAACAAACAGTGCGCCGCCTGTCAACAAAAACTTTAACAATTATTAAGGACTGCCTGATATATACCTGTGGAGGCTTTTTTATGAATAGGGGCAAATACCTTTGCCCCAAAAGACCCTTACAGCCTTCCTAGCAAGATCAAAATAATAACGATAATTAATACAGTTCCAAGCGCTCCGCTTGGTCCATAACCCCATCCTGCGCTGTGAGGCCAGGTAGGAAATGCTCCGATAAGCATCAAAATTAAAAGAACAATAAGTACTGTACCTAACATGGCAACTCCATTATATCTTAATGGTTTTATACATCCTTCATAGCTGATGCTATTTAACTTCCTTGTAGATCGATCAACAACTTAAGTCAATAACTAAGCCAACAATGCTGCAAAAAATTCAGAAAAATAAGATTCACATTTCACAAACTGAAACAATCACATGCAAGAAATTTGCATTTTCTAAAATATTTGCAAAAAAAATTCATCCCCAAAAACAGCCCTCAAAATATAGCCTGAAGACGCTTTTCTCGATCACCTTTGCAATATTTTCAGATTTTTGGATTTTTGATATTGACATTCTTCATCTTCAATGGCAATCTGTGGAAATATCATTAAACTCAAAATAGGAATGGTTTTATGAAGAAACACGTTTTTTTTGCTAGTTTGCTCTTCGTAGGCACTCTTGCGACAGCTAATGCTGATGTAAGCATGGCAGCCGATGGCGCAATGAAAACTTCTGTATCTATTTCACAAGGCTATCGTAACGATAACCTTAAGCTGAAAGGACGCAGCGGTGGTTCAGATAAACTTCATTTCAAGAATATCGACACTTACACAACACGCCTTGGTGTGTTAGTTGAAAAAGATCAATACTTCATGAAAGGTATTGTTGGATACGGCGACGTTTATGACGGTAAAGTACACGCTCACGGCAATGGCCACCACGGTCATCGCAAAGTGAAAGGCGACTATACTGCTGATTTCGACTTTAAAGTTGGCAAGCAATATCTACTTGAGAATGACTGGGCAGTAGCACCAACTCTTGGCTATGGCGTATACCTCCAAGATTTTCATGGTAAGAAGCACCACGGTCATAGAGCGAAACTAAAAGCTACATGGTACAGCCCACAAATCGGCGTTTGCGTGAAAAAATCATTCAACGCAGAATGGAATGCTTACCTAAGCTATAACTTCTTCTATCCAGTTAACTGCCAAGTAACAAGCTACGGTGGCAATTCTCACAGCCGCGACAGAAGAGAAAACCAAGCTTACAAATCTGTAGGCAACATTGGTACTATCGGTGCTGAGTGGATCTTTGCTAAGAATTGGTCACTAAAGCCAGAAATCGAAGTAATGAAGTTCTACTCAAAAGGTGGAAACTCAAGCCACGGCAACACAAACCACAGTAAGGTAACTCGCTCAGCTGCTGAGTACCGTCTAGTGTTAAACTACATCTTCTAGTTTCTAAAAGACTAGTTGTTTGCAAGTTCTTCGCCCAGGTTTACCGTAAGGTAAATCTGGGTTTCTTTTTTTGCCAAAGCAAAAAAAGAAACCACTCTTAATCTTCTTAGCTTGTGAGCGTAAGCTCGCTCTGGAGTGCGATAATTTTTTACCGCTCTTAATTTTCCACAACACACCGATTTAACAATAACTTCCACAGCGTACACGAACGTTCAATACTTGGGCTTTCCCATTTTGCCATAGTATGGGGCTGTTGTACGTTTTGGAGACTATAGAAAATATAGTGTGTGGTCGAAAATTAAGAGCGGTAAAAAATTACCGCACTCCAGAGGCCTTCGGCCAAATGTCCAAACTCGAGATAGCAACTTGTTGCTATGGGAACAGTGTAATCATGTCCCCGGTTACGAGGACGTCTATTATGGAAAACATTTGCTGAGCATGTTTGGAGGCCTTTTAGGATCGACATATCTCGTATTTTTTCACAGCCTGGAAAGGTCGACCTGCTCGATGAAACCGTGCCTTTCAAGCCACTTGAGTAGCTTTTTTGTTGACGCCGCTTTTAAAGAATGAGCCTTCGGCGATTTTGGTTAGACCTCTATCGGCTGAGCCCTCTTCATCAATTGTGGCTGTGAGATAGTCTACAACCTTGCTATCAAGGTCTAGTTGGCGCGCAAAGCTTCTTAGGGTACCGTAGGTGGCAATTTCGTAGTGCTCTACTTTTTGACATGTACATATAATGGCAGCATCTAAGGCCGCTGATCTTTCTTGAGTTGCGAAGGCATCAGCTTCACGCAAAAGCCCGGCTATTGCCTCGCTAGTGTGTTCTACAGGCTGCATTTCGAGTATAGCAAAGATCTTCTCTATGCGAACTACGTGTTGTTCTGATTCTTTTAGATGATGTTCAATGGCTTGCTTGAGATGTCCCAGTGTTGCAAGCTCAATCAATTTTGGCAAGGCGCCCACAATCTGTTTTTCGGAGTTGTACATTTCGCCTAACTCTTCGATAAAGAGTTTATATAGTCCATTTTCGTGATTTTCCATATGACTACCCCTTTTATTAGTTTGCGACCCTATACCCCTAATTTAACAAATTGTTATATAATTATCTATTGTTATAAATAATTAATTTAAAGAACTGATAATGAGATACTTAATATCATTTCATATTCTTATTCTTATCTTGATCTTGGTCTTATTCTGTCCTTTGACATGTTTAAAAAAAGAATAAGAATAAGATCAAGATTAGGATTAGGATTAGGATTAGGATTTAGTTGCATCTATGGTGCGAATCACCTCGCGAAACGCATCAAGTGAAACACCCGTTGCACCAGAAAAGGGCTTATCTAAGGAATAGATCAGCATCAGCACTAAAACGAGCATAGAGACTGTAAAACTCACCATCAATAGATTTGATGTACTTGTCTTTGCTGACAGCATCACGAGGCTTATAATCATTATAACCGCGCCATACACAAGCACAGTCCAGATAAAGGGCGAGGTTCTGCCATCAACGCTTGTAAAGCGCTGAAAACGCGCATCAGTTAATTCACCTAAACGCTTGAGCATGCTTTCATAGAGCGCAAGCTCTTTATAGTCTTTAGGCTGTACTGTAGACATGGCGTTCCACAGTGTATTAGAGTGGATATAGGGAACTAGGGCAAAATCTTTTCCCTGCTGCATGAGGTTCACTTCGTTATTGATCACATCTTCTGCATACTGATGAATAGCGGTTGTAATACCCACTTTATCAAAAAGTGGTAAGGCGCTACTTGTTTGGTACATATCGACCAAGATTGAAGCTTCTTTTACTACATTATCTTGTATCTGATCATGCTGAGACTGCACATCAATAAATACAAGCACCACAAATACCGCATAAAAAAGCGCTAGAAAATTCATAGAGACATTGACTGTCTCACGCTCATCATCTGTTTGAACTTTACTTACAGCTCGTGTTGCAAAGAAAAACAAAAATATTGTAGCTGCCACCACAACAGCGATTATCAATCCCATGCTTACATACCAAGGCATACTGCTTAACATAGT
>JAJFUY010000364.1 GCA_021372185.1 Chlamydiales bacterium
TCTATTACCCTTTCATCAAGGTCAATAGTCGCATCGATAATTTCTTTTTTCTTTATTCTCATATACTTGGTTTTTATTTGGTTTGTTTATTCTGCTATAAAATCGTTGTATTCTTTTTCGGATTTGAACTCGAAGATGCTGATAAGGCAACCAATTTCATGATCGGTACTTTTTTTCACACCATCAAAAATATCTTTCTTTTTAGGGAATACTCCATCGGTTGAAAATCCCATACTTCCAAAACCATCAGCGTTTAGCTTGGCATACGACACAAGGAAAAATCTTTTCATTGGGCTTTCGGATTGCGTTTTGTATTTTGCTTCGGGTTCGGACATAAAACAACGATTAATTAGTATTTAGTGGAGGTGCGCGGAATGACCCGCGGTCCATACATCAAACTCTTGCTGATCGTAGTTACATGCTTATCTGGTTGCTATAAAGCATACCGGCAAACCAAAAGGGCTGACCTGTAAAGGTCAAGAGTCCACCACCGCATTTCAGTTATATTAAAACGCGAAAACCTTTTTGCCCTGTTACCCCTTGAGCGCGGGGATCATTTCTGTTCGCAGGTATATGATCAACCCGGTATCTACTAATTAGCTATCGCTAATGCCGGATACATGTCAACGATGTTATTGTTGCCATTTGAAAGATGCCTATATTGTCACTAAGGCTGTGTTGCATGAATCAACATCATTGTAATGCTGTCAAATCTCTCACCCCCATAATTTCAAATAACTATTTTTTGCTCGCGTGACAGGAATCGAACCTGCGACCTGCTATCTTTTAAATAGCCTACTCTACCAAACTGAGCTACACGCGCACCACAAACAACATGAAAACAACTTAGCACAAAGATAATGCTTATTTTTGATTACGGTTGTTAAAAAATGTTAAATTAAACGATACAATATTTCTTCAACTTTGCTCGAATGAACAATGACACGGGTATTAGGCACTTGATTTTCATTACCGACCATGGTAAAATAACCGCCATTTCTCGTATGATACCAATGGTCAAAGTAATCAATTTGAATAAATCCAAATGGTCGTTTTTTAATAATGCAAACTGGGAGGAAGTTGCCCTCTATTAGTTTTGGATCTTGCACTCCCTTTGGCACGGACAAATAAGTCCAGTTGTTGACTTTTACGGATTCTATTTTCATGGCGCTTACTTATTTTGCTCACAGTGCTTACAAATACCGTAGCAATACACGGTAGATTTTCCACGGTGAGAGCTTAGACTACATGTGGTTAGCCACCTGCTATCGGGATAACCTATATGGGCGCAGGACATTTTCCTTTCATTAAGCATATCCTGATCGGTTTTTGGTTTATCTTTTGCCATGATTACCACGAGTTGCTATCGCCATCATCCTCATAGTCGTAATTATGCTCAAACTGTTCGCGCCAGTTTTCGTTTTCGTATTGTTTAAGCATGGCTATTTCGTTTACAGTACGATCCCCCTGGTCTTTTTCCAATATACTCTTGCATTGCGCCTCGAAGTTTTTAATCTTGTACTCGCCGTCTGAACGCATTGCAGCCATTTGCTTTGCCTTTTTATATTGAGAAACAGCCTTATCGGATAGTCTTTGACAATCTTTTCTTGCATTATCAACATCC
>JAJFUY010000048.1 GCA_021372185.1 Chlamydiales bacterium
ACACAGCCCCCAACATCTATTCACTTGGCGGCATGGGCTCAAAAGGCCTACTCTACCACGCCTACATGGCAAAGCAACTATCTTTTTAAGGCTTTTGCACAATGTACACTGGGCGATAGCCTGAGGCGTGGGTGTTTAGCACCCGTAGGCCTTTATCTATAAAATCATTGCTATGAAGGAAGCTTTCGGTTAGGCCGGCAAGGAGGAGATAGCCGCCTCGTTTTAGGTATTTGATGATTTTATCTAAGACTATAAGTGCCTCAGGTCTATTGTTTAGAACTGACTTTGTTAAAGCGCCTGAGCCAATACAAAGAGCTACTGATTCTTCTTTGATCTCAGTCGTTTTTTGCTCATCGACATAGAAGTTACCCTCTACCACCACATCTGTCTGTACAAGCTGAATACGCTTTTCAGTATGAAGTGCCTTTTTTGCTTGCTGTAAAGAGTCCAAATTTCGCTCTAACAAAATATAAGAAAAGGGCTTTTGGACATATTTACAGATTCTTTGAGCAAGAACTCCTGATCCGCCACATACTTCCATAACTACAAGATCTTCACTTTGACTTGCGCGTAAAATTGAAACAGCTGCACCATGTAATAGCGGGTGAATTTCGCTATTATAAAGCTGCCAAGATTCAATATCTTCATTTTGCCAGCCATTCCAGTCTTCATCTGCCATTGCCTGCACAGTAGTTCTAGGAACCGATCTCATCTCAAACTGATCGCCGGCAACAAGGGCAGATATTCTATCAGAATAAATAAGGCTATCATGCGCTGTAAGTTTTCTTGGTACCTCAGCGCGAGAAATGGCCCCCGTCTCGTTGTTTTTTACTACCAACTCTTTGGGAGTTGTCTCAAACATAAAATAGGTAGAAGTTTGATACGAAAAACTAAAATGAGAAGATGTTTTGCATCTTTTGGCTAAATCACCCTCGTTATAAGCTGTGTAGTGATAGAGCGCAAATACCTGAAGCATTGTCTGCATAACGTGGGAGCGAAGAGCCTCGCTTCCTACTGCTTCAGCAACTAAAGTCTTACTAAACACGCTAGCTGCTGGGACCCTATTTTGAAGTAATCTATTTGAAGCATCTAGCGCACATGTGGCTAACTGATGTATTTTAGAAAGTGAGTACTTTTGCCCGGGGCCAGCCTGCCAGTTTTTAGTAAATTCAGCATCTAACTCAAAATAGTCTGGCCTATTATTGCCGTCGGTGCACTTATAATCTAATAAGGTATCATGCGCTTGTAGCTCTTGCAAAAATGAGATATTGAAGCGAATTTTGGCATCATTTGGCGCACTGTTAAGATACTCTAACAACTCCTTTTTACCTTCTAGTTGTAAGATTTTTAAAAGGCTTTTACGACTCCAATGCTGTATACACGATAAAAAGTGGCTTTGAATAAAAATAAAAAGCTCTGCTGCTGGCATACCAAGTCTTGTAAATACACCGATATCTGATTCATCAATTGCTGAGGGTTGTCCATATTGCCAGACTACTCGCTGAACATCAAAATGAGGCTCTAATGCTCTCTTTTTTAAAATTTCCTCAATTTCTCTTTTTTCTGCACATTCAGCAATGCCGTCTAAACAAGTATACAAATAGCTAAATTCTTCAACTTCAATGACACTTTTTCTCTTCACACACTCCCGAAGATATAAAAGTATTTTTACAGGACACAAAGACTTAAATACTTTACCCGAAAGCCTGCCCTCTATTTGTATTCTATAGCCATCGCGGATATCTAGCTTAGGAATATTAAACAGCACTTCTCGAAAAAACAGCTCTTCAGCTCTCGCATTTTGCATGCGATCTAAAAAAGCAACTATTACATCCCCATGTAGCTGCCCCCTCATTCCCATAACGCGCGAAATATAGCTAAACGTATCTTCTCCTAGAAGCGCTACAAAAGACACTTTATCACAAGCTACATCCTGAATAGTAATTTTATGTAAAGCTTTAGTAAGTGAAGGCACAGACATTTATTTATTTCATTATCTAATTACCTACAACTATCTCAACTTTATATCTTTTTGACGAGCTATTTCTTATTTATCAAGAGGTTTAATTTCGAGGATCGTAAACGCTGATGAATTGATTTTTTCCAAATTCTAGAATTTTTTCATCACAGGTTACCAATACAGAGCGCGTCTCAAAGGCTGTAGCGATAAGTAATCGATCCACCGGATCACCATGAATAAGCCCCGGAAGTCTTGAACTCAGTATTGCTGCTTGCGGCTCTAAAGGAGTAAGTATAAAGCCTGGGTTGCTAAGAGCCTGTTCAACCCACTCAAGGCAATCCATTTCAAGAGAAATTCTGTTGCGTTCGGCAAGCATGCCAATTTCCCAGATAGTCATAGGAGATATAAGTACAGGATGAAGTTTTTGGATACGGTCAATTGACTTCAAAAATTTTTGTGAAAAAACCGGCTTTCCAAATAGATACCAAAGAAAAACGTGAGTATCAAAGATAACCTTATGCTGCTGGAGAGATTTAACTATTGGCATCCCACGCCTCATCAATTGGCTTCATAATATCTCCAAGAATTTCACCAGTGCCGCTCATCCATCCAAAACTAGACCTTGGCTTATCCTCGATTGGCACCATTTCAGCTACTGGAACATTATGCTTTGTGATGATAATATGGATTTTTTTGCTTTGAACATCATCCATAATTTTTAGGCACTCAGCCTTAAATTTCCCTGCAGGAATCTGTTTTCGAAGCATATAATCCTCCCTTTAGTGTCTATAGTCATATTACCATAGTCATAATTTATTTACAAGATTTTAGTTATTGCAGAGATATCCTTCTTAACCTAAAAATAAATTTTTAAGGATTGCGGCATGAGACTTCCTCTTTTAGTTATTAGCCCTTTTACGCTGGATTTTCGGGAGCTTACAAAACGTGAGAGCCTTCTTCTGGCGGATCAAATTCCGGTATCGTTATAGGCCAGCCAATACCTCTCAGAATGCGTCTTATATGCTCGGGATGCGTTACAAAGGTAATGATCTTTATTTTTTGCCGCAATTTGCACAAGTTAATGGATCAACTTCGTAAATGCGAGAAATCAACTGAGCCCATCCCTTAGAAGCCTTTGTTATCTTCTCATCTGTTTCCTGCCTGTTTTTGGTTGTAGCATCGAGTCGGATAGCTTCTTGTGTATCTGTAATATCATCTTGTGTAAGTGTTGATTCGTAAAATGACAGGTCTTC
>JAJFUY010000051.1 GCA_021372185.1 Chlamydiales bacterium
GCCCGGCTGAGGGCGATTCAATCTCGAGATTCAATCGCCCTCAGCCGGGCTCCGATGGTTTTTTCTGTCGGTTCCCACCGTTCCCTGCGGTCACGGTGGGCTTCGTTCAGTCGTCCTGAAGGACTCTACAACTCCAAAAAAACAAAAAAAGCCCCACACATGAATGTGTGGGGCTTTTTTGGGGTTTGACCAATTACGGACTTGGGCATACGCCTGTGTTTGGCACTGGGCATGCTGGGAACGTAAAGGTGAAGCCGCCTGGGACATATGGATTGTCTGTATATTCATATGCTGCAGGGTCGCCACCTGTGTATGGATTTGTATGTGCATCAAATGCATCTACAGGGTATCCATCGTAGTTTGGATCATCAAATGGTGCTATGCCATCTCTTACGCGTATAGCCCACTCATCATAGATAGGCTGTAGGCTTGAAATAAAGTAGCCTTGAGCATCGAGCAGTAGCAAGTCAAAGAAGTACTTTGTTGCTTTGTTGCCATTTGCCTGCAGGCTATCATAGCGAGCTTGACCAAGTGCATTTGGCAGATTTTGGTATAAGCCAATAATCTGTAAAAAGCCTAAGCCATAGTTAAGCCCTTGAGTTGGGCCTACAGGAATTCTTTGCGCGACTTCTGAGGTAATTGGAAATGCCTGAAAAGTATCGTTATAGAATCCTGTGGTAAAGTCTGATAGACTTGCCTTGTAGAGGCTAGAATGAACTTCAGTATCCCACTTGAGGCGGCCAGCAACACGTGATGTGTCTAAAATACTTGGCACCTGGGTTACTGGGTCAATTGAACCTGTTGGGTCAATGTAGTTAAAGTAGTTATCTACTTTTGAGAGGTAGCTTGTGTAAAGAGGCCCAAAGAAGGTCTCAATAAACACAGCCCAGCCTTCTGCAGTAGCAGAACCACCAATATTTGCTCCTGCCCAATCCTGTTGACCGATACTTGCAAGAATTTGCAGTAACGGAGTTTGGATAGCATGGCCCATAATGAACTCATGCAAGATGGTAGTACGTGTACCAACACCTGTATGACGAGGGTCATCATACTGGATAAAGTGCCGGTAGGTAATAATGCCATCTGAAGGGTTATAGGAGTTTCCAGAAGCATATTGACTATTTTGATATTCATGAGCACTAGGGTTTTCAAAGATGCTGTTAATATATGGGCTAAAATAGTACTTCATTAAGGCTTGTGGCCCTTGAGTGAGGTAATCTTCAAACGAGTGTTTAATATAATCGTAGAAGAAGTAGTACACGCGAGCTGACTTTCCACCAGTAATTTCTGTAGCAGATAAAAACTGGTAGTATTCCTGTTTATCAGGATCTACTTGTGAGGCTTCAAACAAAGCATCTACATTGATGAGGCCATTAGCATCTAGTGGCGCTTCTGGGTCGTAGAGCACGTTGCCATCGCGGTCTAATACTGGAGGGCCGTCAATACGTCCACCTGATGTGAGCTTAAGCTGAGGAACACCATCCCATGAATCATCATAGTAGGCTTCAATCTGAGCATAGTCATATAACGGACCTTGCTCATCAGAAATAGGCTGATAATGCTGTACAAAGGCATAGACGCCGCCATTTGCCGGGTCTTCTAAGTCTCCAACGAGTCTTCCTACAGCGCTAATGGCATCAATGGCTTCTTGGAAAGTTGCAAATTCTTGCTGCCATGTTGTTGATGGCGGGAATGTTTCTGTTACCCATTGATCTAAGTAGTAATTGATAGATTCCTCAAAGAAATCAAGCAGGGTTTCGCCTGCTGCATGTAGCTTTTGAGAGAGTGGGTTAGCACTATTATCAAATTGTACTTCCCAGTTTTCAAAAGGATTCACACCAGGAGTGTTAGAAACTTTTGCATAGTATGGGATTGGTGTATCGCGGCTTAAGTTTAGTACTAACTCAGCCATGTTGATGTAGTGCTCTTCGCCATACACTTCATCGCGATGTAGTTCTACGTTTTGTAAACTTACATTAAATAGTTGACCGCCAAGAGAGTCATAAATAGCAACATCAGGACCTGCTGCAAGAGGATCTATGTACACAGTCTCGCCGCTATGAGGGCCAGATAGTACAAGTCCTTCAACAAAGCCAAGATCATTTACAATAAACTTTGTACCCCATTCACCAGGATAGTCATCATATCGTGTGAGGCGAAGGGCGCGTACAAATGGGCTCTCTTCATCTAAATACATCGTGCTTAAAAAGCTTAAGATAGAAGCTTTGATGTCATCATAGGTGATACGCGCTTCGTTTTGAAGGTAATCAGCTTCTGTTTGGCTCATTACACCCTGTTCTACAAGCATTTCTAAGAACGGAAGGGGGTTTAGGCCTTCAATAGTAAATCTAAACAAGAAAAGTAAATCAGGTGACAGTTGATCTTCAAAGCTTGCGGGCAGCAAATCATTATAGTCTCTTTCAGCACTCAAACGAGAGTCGTTAAATGCTGTAAATTCCCCTGATTGTACAAGATCTACAATGTCTGCAGGATACCCGTAGGCAAGCTCACCAAATGTCGATTCACCAGCAGAGGTAAATGGACGGCTTCTTAGAACGTGAGGGTAAAACCCTTGGTTCATACCTTCTCTTGCTACTTCTAGCCAGTTTTCTAAAAATTTTGGGTAGAGTTTATAGAGGCCTGGTAGGGCACGTGCAAATGGAAGATTTGCCTCACCATCGTCGCTAAAGCCCAAAACAGGGATTAAAGCCACGTTGATAAATGGCATAGCCCATCCGGCATTGTACAGATAGCTTTCTAGGTTTGCTGGATTTGGCGAGCCAAAGTATTCAGCACCCATCATGCTTGTGAGTGTATCGCCATGAGTCCAGGCAACTATATAGTATTTTGCCAAAGTGATGAGGTTAAATAAGTTCACCGTTTCTTTTGGGGTTAAAAAGTTTGGATCAATTTGATTTAACCCTGTCAAAATCACGTTCATAGCTTGTGCGGCAAGTAACTGCTGGTCGAGCGGCATCATTGTACTGTTAGGAGTAATTGGACCACCAACTTTAAACTGCTGCTCGCTCCAAGAAAATGGATTATCTATAATTAGAGCATACAGCCTATGAATGGCCCCTGAGTAGTAATCAAGTTTTTCTTGTTCAGTAGCTGTGCTAAAGTCGATGATGCCATGCACAATGGCACTCCAAGCATCGCCTTCTTGTGGAACTTCAAGTGGGCTTAGGGATGTAAACTCATACACTTCACCCGGCCCTAGCTTTGATGTAGGTGGAAGCACGCCATCAGGGAAGCGGTCGTAGTCTGGGTTGTAAAAGCGCTCTGTCTGCCAGGTGCGTAAATCTTCGATCACGTTGACATCTTCGTATGAAACGTTTGTTGTTTCTACGTTGAAGTCTGCGCGGTCTGCGGTGATTTTACCACTTGAGGTGATGTCGCCGCCTGAGATTTGGCCATCTACTGTTACGTCTTTATGAAATGTGGCATTGCCATTTACGTTTAAGTTCTGATTGATATTTACGCTGCCAAGTACGTTCTCGTTGCCTACAACAGTCAAGTTTTTATCTAACACTGTGTTGCCAGCTACTTGGAGGTTGCCATTTACTGTGGCATTGCCTTGAGTTGTTAGGGTGTTTGTGCACACGTGGTTTGCAGAGATGTTTTTGGCTCTAAAGCACTTGGTTCTTGTGCGTTTACGGTTTTTTGACTCGTGAGCCTTTGCTTTTACAGCTGTAGGAACGGCTTTTTTATTTTGAGTAGGGGCTTGTTTTGCTTTTGCCTGGCCAAGATTGTATAATGTTTTAGCGGCAAAGTTTTTGTCGTTAAGGGCTTTTTTTGCCTCGTCGCGAGCTTTAATCAGCTCTTGGGCTTTGCCTGCTGCCTCAAAGGCGTTTGTTTTAGCAATATATTCTTGCTTTTTCTTTTCTAGTTGTGCGGGCGATAGATTGCGGCCGGGTGCCTCGTGAGCTGATGCTGAACTTACTATGCAAAGTAAGATCGAAGCATATGCCCAAAGAGAATTTTTTGACTTCATAGGTCATTCCTTTGGTATAGGTATCAAAATCTTTAGATCTATTGTCTAAAGTTGTCATACTTATTTTCTTTTTTCAGGATTAAGTCAACATATATATTCATGTTGACATTTAAAGAATATTTTAATAAAATATCTTTTCAACAATTAGGGATGCTATTATCCTATTTGCCTTTGTTGACCACTGCCAAAGGACGATATATGAGCGATTTACTAGGAACTCTTGAGAGCATAAAGACCGCTATTTGGGGCCCACCACTGCTTGCGCTACTTATTGGCGTGGGTATTTACCTCACTTTTGCTTTGGGTGGAGTGCAGTTTCGCTACCTTTTTAAGGCGATTCGTCTCATTGGTGTGAAAGATAAAGAAGGAAGTAAGGGCGATATTAGCCCATTTCAGTCTCTCATGACCTCTATGGCATCAGCTGTTGGTACAGGTAGCATTGTGGGTGTGGCAACAGCGCTTACTGCCGGCGGCTTAGGCGCCGTATTCTGGATGTGGGTGATGGCGCTTGTTTCTATGGCCATTAAATACTCTGAAAGCCTTTTAGCTGTAAAATATCGCGTGACAGACTCTCGCGGAGAGATGTGCGGCGGGCCTATGTACTATATAGAAAAGGGCTTAGGCTGGAAGTGGATGGCCTATCTATTTGCAGGGTTTGCCTCAATTGCAGCTATTGGCACTGGCAACCTTGTACAAGTAAACTCTATTGCCGATGCAGTAAATAATATCTATGAAGTAAGCCCCTGGATTACTGGGAGCGTGCTTACGTTTGTTACAGGATACGTTCTTTTTGGCGGTATCAAAAGTATAGGCCGCCTCTCTAGCTGGATTGTGCCATTTAAGGCTTTAGCCTATATGGGTGTGGGTATTGCTGTACTTATTATGTACTATAGCGAGCTACCAATGGCGTTTTCTACTATCTTATCTGCTGCTTTTACAGGCCAAGCGGCCTTTGGCGGGTTTTTAGGGGCTTCTGCTGTGATGGCGCTGCAGATGGGTGTTGCCAGATGCGTATTTTGTAGCGAGGCAGGTCTTGGTATTGCTTCTATTGCCTCAGCTGCTGCTAAAACAAGCTCATCCGGCCGTCAGGCGCTTATGTCTATGACGGGAACACTCGTATCTACTGCTATTATCTGCACAATCACGGCGCTTGTTATTGCTGTAACGGGTGTACTTGGTACAACTGATGCCTCTGGCCAGGTGCTAAACGGTGCGTCACTTGTAATTTCTGCCTTTTCTCAGGCTATTGCAGGGGGTAAATATGTGGTGATTGTGGGGCTTATTTTGTTTGCCTACACTACAGTTATTTCTTGGGCCTATTATGGCGAAAAGTGCTTTGAGTATCTATTTGGCACCAAATCTGTCACGTTTTATAGAGTGCTCTATGTGGGGCTTATTGTTCCGGGTTCACTCTTTGCTCTTGATATTGTCTGGTGCTTTGCAGACATCATGAATGCGTTAATGGTAATCCCAAATATGATTGCTTTAGCGATGTTGGCCAGTGTGATCCGTAAAGAAACAAAAGAATTTATTGATTCTGAAGAAGCAGCTGATGCTGCAGTGATTGCAAGCACTTAAACTTTAATTTAATACTTTAGGAAGAAGATGTACGAAAATTTGATTTCAGTCTTAGATACAGCGTGGAAGATGGTATGGGGAGTGCCCCTGCTGGCTCTTATTTGTGGTATTGGTTTATATCTTACCTTTGCTCTAAGGGGACTTCAATTTACCTACCTCTGGTATGCCCTAAAGCTTGCCTTTGGCAAAAATAAAGATAAAGATAGTGCAGGTGATATTAGTCACTTTCAGTCGCTAATGACAGCCCTTGCTGCAACGATTGGTATTGGTAATATTGCAGGCGTGGCTACTGGTATTGCTATTGGCGGTCTTGGCGCACTATTCTGGATGTGGGCGTGCGCTCTTATCGGTATGGCTACAAAGTATGCTGAAGCCATCTTGGCGGTAAAATATCGCGTACAAGATGAACGCGGTGAGATGGCAGGCGGCCCTATGTACTTTATTGAGCGTGGTCTTGGCTGGAAGTGGCTAGCCGGATCTTTTGCCTTTTTTGGCTGTTTTGCTGCGTTTGGTGGCGGCAATATGATTCAGGCGCACTCTGTAGCAGATGTTATGCATAGCGTATTTCAGGTAGACCCAATGTATAGTGCCATCGGTATGGCCGTGCTTGCAGCCTTAACTATTTTAGGCGGTATCAAAAGTATTGGCAAAGTGGCAGCACTTTTAGTGCCTTTTATGGCTATTATGTACATTGGCGGTGCGTGCTATGTTCTTTTTGAAAGATATGAAAATATCCCATTTGCGCTTTCTTCAATTTTTAGTAGCGCGTTTTCTGGCCAAGCGGCCTTTGGCGGGTTTGCCGGATCAACTCTTGCAATGGCCATTCAGGTGGGCGTAAGCCGTGGGTTAATGACATCAGAAGCCGGTCTTGGAACAGCGTCAATTGCAGCAGCTGCCGCAAAGACAGACACTCCAGGGCGTCAGGCGCTTGTTTCTATGACGGGCTGCTTTTTAGCCACTATCATTATGTGCACAGTAACGGGACTTGTTTTGGGCGTAACTGATGCCTTTGGCAGCGTTGATGCCAACGGCAAGTTATTAAATGGCGCCAGCATGACGGTAGCGGCGTTTCAGTCTGTTGTATGGTGGGGCGGGTACGTTGTAAGTATTGGCTTGGTGCTCTTTGCCTTTACAACCCTCATCGGCTGGGCGTACTATGGCGAAAAATGCGCCGAATACCTACTTGGCATCAAAAGCGTTCCCTACTTCCGCGTACTCTTTACTGTAATCTGCTTTATCGGCGCATTACTAGAGCTAGAAGTAGTATGGAAAATATCCGACATCTTCAACGGCCTCATGGCCTTTCCAAACCTCATTGGCGTAGCGGCACTCTCAGGCGTAGTAATCAAAGAAACCAAACAGTTTCTCGAGCAACTAAAAGAAGAAAAAGCCCAAGCAACAGCCCTAGCCAAAACCGCCAAAGCCTAAAAACAAATTTGTTATGGTTTTAGAGCCCATCAGGGCGATTGATCGAAGCCCACCGTGACCGCAGGGAACGGTGGGGAATAGGCAAAAAAACCATCGGAGCCCGTTTTAGGGCGATTCAATCACGTAATTCAATCGCCCTCAGCCGGGCTCCAAGGAAATTGTACCATATTCCCACCGTTCCCTGCGGTCACGGTGGGCTTCGATCAATCGCCCATGGGCTCTAAAACAAAAAGCAATTTTCTAGGCTGAAAGATCAATCTATCTGTATTTTTTCACAACATCATCGTTAGTGGAAATTTTTATTTAGGGACTTCTTTGCCGAAGTTGTGGAGGTATTTTTTTATTAGGCGGTTGTGGATGGTTTTTTGCTCATCGGATGGGGCTGGGGGTAAAATGCCCATGGCGGGTTGGTTTTCGTAGGGGTGTACTACGGTGGATTTCTGCTGGAGTTGCCACTGGATGAGCACTAGTGAGTGGCTAAGCTTTGTGGTGTCGCGGCTTAAGAGGTCTAGTGGGTTTTCTACCATAGACTGGAATTTCTCCATGCCTTCGGTTTCTTTTATAGCATTTTCTGGTTGCTTTGTGCCAACGGTTGCACCTTGTGTGGTGGTTAAAATATTGGCAAAAATAGCTGCAAATTTTTCTGGGACATATTTAATTGCCGCATTTCCCTTTTGGATGGCTTTTTGGGCTACTGTGGGCAGGCTTTCGTTTACCTTAGTCGCTCCTTTCTTTATTTTACGAGCGGCCGTTCCAACAAGTGGCACTGTATAGACGCTTGGTAGTGAGCTATTGATATATTCCATAGCGTTTACCTGGTTATTTACCTTTACTCCCGTGGTGTCTAATACGTCAACGGCGAGCGTTGTGCAGTTTTGCGCAAGGAGGTTAAAGCGTATGGTTTCATCTCTATATTTTTGTAGCTTATCAAGTATTGCATTGCAGGCATCTGTTGTTATAGGGATACTTGTTACAACTCGGCCTTCGTGTTTTCTAAATTCTTCGTAGTCTAAAATGGTAGGCATGCCGTTGATGGTAGCCAGCATTTTGCCTTCTACTTGTTTATCTTCATCAACAGTTGATCCAAAGCCTGTTGAGTAGACCGTACCATCACTTGTTATCACGCGAATAGCGGCATGGACTGGTGCCGATGCTTCAAAACGTGTAAGGAGGGGGTTATTGCCGCCTTTAACAACTTTTCTGGGGTTGGTAAATATCTGCACAACACAGTCTTTTAAAGGATCTGCTGGTTGATGTGGAAAAAACGTTTGGGCGTGATCTCTTAAGGTATTCATTTCGGCACTTGAGAGCTTTTCTACCGGCACAAATTCTTTATGAGTCCAGCGGTCAACAGGTACCAGTCCCTGGGGCGAAAAGTAGTTCCAGCGCTCTTCAGGGTTTGTCTTACTTCGTACCTCTTGCCATTCCTTATCAAATTCAAAGTCTTTGGCCAGATCCGCAGCGCATACCGGCACACCCTCTTTTAAAATCATGATCTTGTTGTCGGCATTTGTAGTGAGCTTGTGAATTTCTTTGCCGGCAGCTGTTGTGTTTTGATAGCCGACGATATTGTAGATCACGCGCGTGTTGAGCAAAAATTCAGCCCCAGCAAAGTCATTATGAATAAGGTCTTTACTTAAGCCTAAATCAAGCCACTTGGCAGTTGTGGCGGCACGCTTGAGCACAGTTGAAGCTTCAGTTTGTTTAGGGTCAATTTTTTTTATTTTTTTGTCGTAGGCCTGTATCTTGCTTTGCAGTGACTTGTCAGTGGCGACAGTATCAATAAATTCATCAACTTCGGCTTTTTTTTGAGCATCAGCTCCTTGTATAAAGTAGGCTGCCAATCGCACTTTTTCATACTTTTCTGGGTCAATACCACAGCCTTTTGCCACTTTACCACGTAAATAGGCCATATTTTTGTCGCTTGTGGCTGTTGTGTTTGAAATAATCTGTAATATATTTTTAAGTTTATAGTCCCTCGCGCCAACTAAAGTAGTGACAAACCGTACGAAGGGGGCAAACAGGCCATCATTCGTATCTACCCAGAGATTGCCTTTTCTATCTTTATAGATGTATTGTGACTTATGCGTTTCGGCCATGGCGGATAAGTCATAGCTGTTGGGGTCAAAACTTGTCATAATTTAGTTCTCAAAGGGTTGTATGTAAAGTCTCATGGCGGCTATAGAGCCCATGTTTTTTTCTTGCTTCAGATACTCTCGTAAATATTCGCCATGCACTTCTGTGGGTTTATAGTGGCCGCTTCGCATGAAGGCGCTTTTGAGTTTACCGTCTTTGATTTTGATTTCGCCGGCGCTGACTACTGGGGCGCCATGAAAAAACGAGGTGTGGTGAAACCGGCCCTTTATTTTGCGGCTGGCAAGTAGCGTGGTGGGCTCGCCGCCCAATACATAGATATACCAGCCATTTTTTGGTACTTTGCCGCCTATTCGTACTTCGTCACCGTGGAAGGTTACTTCGTAGTCGCTTTGTTGATGGGGGCGTACATACTCGATAGCGTGGTTTCTTAAGTAGGCTTTCTCTTTTTTAGTGAGGTGTTTGTCAAGGTAGGCTTCTAGTGATTTTTTGGTGTGTTTATGATTTTCCCACGCTGTGACAACTTTTTTTGCAAATTTATCATAGGCGTAGGGGTGATAGACGATGTTACGGCTTGATTTTTTGGCATTTGGATCAATAAGCCCAGCTGTTTCTAGAGCGTAGCCATGAGCTGAAAAGCAGTGTTTAGAGTGGTTACTAATAGCAATCCGTAAGTCTTCTAGCTTATCGCGGTGGGTTTTGCCCCAGTTACGTATATACAGCTCGCTAATTGCCACGCCGGCAAACTTCCAGAGGTCGGTAGATGAGTTTTTTGGGGCATTGAGTATGGCTTGGACGGTCTTTACGAGTGTAGAATCACTCAATTTTTTAAATTTGCGGTTCCATACCTTGGCCGGATTTTTAGAATGAGTCTTAAATACTTGGCTTGATGCTTTGGGAAGGCCGGAGATGCGCATATCGAAACATACCTCTATTATGTAAAAATTTACTATATAGCAATTTTACAGAATAGAGGTAAAGAGCGAAGTGGTTAAATCCACTTACTTGATTTGCAGTGCTTACTTGCGTAGGCTACGATAAAGCCTTTGATGATACCAGGGATAATAAATGGTACAAAACCATAGTAAAATGCCTTTGGCACGCCTACAAAGAGGGCAAGCCAGCTGATACCGCATGCATACATTGCCAACGAGCCAAGTGCACACGCACTTACTTGTGTAAGGAATGTCTCACGGCCAATTTTATCTCTAAAAGCGGTCATGATGGCTACACAGGCTATAAAGCCAAAGAGAAAGCCAGCAGTAGGCTGTAAAAAGTGGGCAAAGCTGCCGCTAAAGTTTGCAAACACTGGAGCACCAAGTGCGCCAAGTGTAAGGTATGCTATAAGTGTTTTAACAGCAGCTGATTGAGAATAAAATAGACCAATCAAAAGAACTGCCGCACTTTGCATAGTAATAGGTACTGGCTGAAGTGGGATAGAAATCTGCGCAGAACACGCCAAGAGGCCAACACCGATTAGCACTTGAACAAGTTCATTTTTTAAAACAGCTACATTTTGAGCCTTAGCATACAAAGTAGAAGCCATAGCATCCTCCATCGGGGGTTAAGACTTAAATCATCACCATCAAACCGATTTATGTCAAACATGAAAATATCCACACACCTTCATTTTATTTTTCTGTTGACTTTTTCCGGCATGGATGTAATTTTGTTCTATGAGACGAGTTCTAATTTGAACTTGCACTCTTATAACCATGAGGATTTCCATGAAAAAAATGATGACGCTTGCTTGCCTTTCGCTTCTTGGCATGCTTTTTAGCCAGAGCCTTGCGGCTTCTTGCTGCTGCAGCCCAAATATTGTAAACATTAGAACTGTCCCATTTGAAATTGATGGTATTATCAATCCAAGTAACACTACCTACTGCATTTCTCAAAACCTTACCTACTTAGGTGGTGTTGGTATGCCTACATCTGCTATTACTGTAGATCCAGGCGTACACGATATCGTAATTGAATTTAATGGCTTTGAGCTTGATGTTGACCCATCTGTAAGTGGTATTTCAATGGTGGGAACTCCTGGACAGCCTATTGTGGATGTTATTGTAAGAAATGGGGTGATTAGAAGTATTACTCCATCAGGCGCTAATAGCGGTATACTTGCCGGAAACATAAATACAGTAGCTGTAGAGCATATGCGTTTTGTAGATACACGTAGAGGCTTTAACGCTCCTTCTCAAACAGATGCCAATATCAATGTAAACTTTGATACCTGCGTGTTTGACCTTAAAGGCGCAACAGGTACTTCAAGACGTGGTATTGTTATGGGCACTGTACAAGGCACCAAAATTCAGGACTGCTCATTTTTAGCTAACGATCCAAATGAAACAGTAGCCGGCGGCATTGGTATCTTGCTTATAAATAACGCAAGAGATGCCCAAATTAAGCGCTGCACGTTTGATGGTCTTACCAAGTCAGGTATCTCAATGCAGTCACTTTTTGGAATTCCTGGGTTTACATTTACATTCCCATCAGAAAATATTTTGATTGATGAGTGTCAATTCACCAATATTGACTCATCAAATGCACTAGATAGTTACTGCATCTATAGTGCAGGCGTAAGTAATCTACAAATTACAAATAGCAACTTTTATTTGACCGGAAATATCCTTCTTGGACTATTTGTTGGTTCACGTGGAGATGACACTGCGTCATTTAGCCCAATTCCAAGTGGTATACTTGTTGACCACTGCAATTTTACATCTGAATCTCAAGGATTTTCTTTGAGTCCGTTTAATACAGCACAGATTTTTATGGGCTCTGTTACCTCTACGGGCATCAATGTTCGTGATGTGATTATTCAAAACTCAACCTTTACTCATAGAGGCGCACCTGCTCAGAGTGACGACATTTCATTTATAGGCGTAGAAGGCGCAATTATCCAAAATTGCGTGTTTGATTCTACTGCTACAGGCCGCCTTCCTGGCTGCGTACCTGTGTCAATTCTTGGCGTGCCTACAAAATCTGCCAATATCCATTTAGGTGGTTCTGTGTTAAATGGTGATGAAGATCGTGTACGAGATGGAAGCTATGTAACAGATATCATCATCCGTGATAATGAAATTTGTGGTGGCTCACAAGTTGGTATCTTTGCCGATACAAGCATCGGTACAACACCAAACCAGCGCATTACCATTGATCACAATAGCATTACAGCAAGTGAACAGGGTATTTTGTTTATAAACACAGTGTCATCAGTTATTAAAGATAACGTAGTACAAGGTGTTGATGGCAGTAACTGCATTAGCCCAGGCGTAGGTATTGAGCTAGATGGTGCAGTATCATACAATGCACTGGCAGCATCAAATAGCAATGCTCTCTTAAACAATACTGTAGATAACAATGGTATTGGTATTCTTCTAAAGTGCGGCGCACAGGGCAACCTTGTTAAAGAAAATAACGTCTTTAACAACAGCTCACGCCAAATCAAAGAAGAAGCAAAGAAAACAAACGTGTTAAAAGACAACACCACGTTCAACTACAACAACAAAGTGCTACACTGCGGGCAAGAAACCTCTTGCAGTAGCTCTAGCTAAAAAAAACGGGGAAGCATTTGCTTCCCCTTTTTTTTGTTTTAGAGTCCTTTAGGACGACTGAGAAAATCCCACCGTTCCCTGCGGTCACGGTGGGCGTTTCTCAGTCGTC
>JAJFUY010000052.1 GCA_021372185.1 Chlamydiales bacterium
GACGACTGAACGAAGCCCACCGTGACCGTTAGGGAACGGTGGGAACAGGCAAAAAACCATTTGAGCCCGGTTGAGGGCGATTGACTATCGTGATTCAATCGCCCTCAACCGGGCTCTGATGCTTTTTACAGATACCCACCGTTCCCTAACGGTCACGGTGGGCTTCGTTCAGTCGTCCTGAAGGACTCTAAAACAGCTTTAACGTGACATCTAAGGTAAAAAACCGAATGACAAAAAATAATTTTAGTTTATATTAAAAAAAACGAGGGAATTGTAATGACCATCGGCTATAACCAGCTGCATCAGGATTTTAACCGCACTTTTAAGCTAGAACATGATACGGACATTCGCCAATTTTTTCCGGCTGATAAAAGTGTGCGTGAAAAAGTTTCCTCGCAGCTTAAACGCTTTGCACACCTTTTGCAAACGGGCGTTGTCATTAATGAAAAACAAATCTGCAAATGGGCCGATAAACATGCTGATGATTCCCTTGCAAGCCTGTTAGAGGGCAAAGTTGTCCAAAGAAAGGTAGTGCGTCATGAAGCGCATATGGTAGTACCAAAATCCACAGTTCTTTCTCGATTCAAAGATAACATGAAATTCTTGGGTGAATTTATCCTACATCCCACCCGCGTGGGCGCCATACTTCCAAGTTCTGAAGGCCTTGCCAAAGAAATATCAAGTGAAATCCCAAAAGATCTTAAAGCAACACCACGCCTTATCCTAGAAGTAGGTCCAGGAACGGGCATATTTAGCGATAAGATCATCAAACGCATGAATCCCCAAGATGAATTGCACCTGGTTGAATTTGATGAAACATTTGCCAACCAGCTCAAAGAGCGCTACAAACACATATCTAACGTAAAAGTAATACAAGGCGATATCCTGCAGCACGAAAACAAAGGCGTCCAGTATGATTACGTCATATCGGGCCTGCCCTTAAATGGCTTTAAAGCCGATTTTGTCTCACGTGTCTTTGATAAATTCACACAGCTAACAAAACCCGGCGGCAAAATATCCTACTTTGAATACCTAGGCATCCCAACAATAAAACTGATCTTCTCAAAACCCGCCGAACGCGAAAACCTCCGCGAAATCCTGCACATGAAAAAAGCCTTCTACGACAAACACAACAAAAACATAAGAAACGTACTTCTAAACGCCCCTTGCGCCCGCGTCCTCCACCACGAAATCAAAGCAAATTAACAAGAGGGGCAGGATACTCCAGCTTTGAGGCATTGGTTTAAACATCTTCCAACTCGTCCAATTCCTCAAATTGTCTGGCTATTTCTTTGCCATCTCTTCAATACTATTAATGCCTAGGATGAAAAATACAATGCTTAAAGATATTTATGCCTCAAAAAACCGCTCTTTGTTATAATGTGCATATACCGGTATATACCAGGAGATATTCATGTTTATACACACTGTGTGTAAAGCCTTTGACGATGCAGATATACCTTATGCGGTAGTTGGAGGCTATGCCGTGGCCTTTCATGGGGCCCCTCGGGGTACTTTTGATATCGATTTTGCCATTCGCTGGTCGCTACAAAATCTTGAAAAAGTTGAGAGAACCTTGAATAACCTGGGACTTGTTTCAAGAATTCCGGTAGACGCAAAAACAGTTTTTACTTTTCGCGATGAATATGTACAGAACAGAAATCTTATCGCCTGGAATTTTTATAATCCTACAAAACTCAACGAACAGGTCGATATCATCATTAACTATGACCTTTCAAAGGCCAGCGTTAAAACATTCAGCACCCATTTGGGCAAGATCAAAGTGCTAAACAAAAGCGATCTTATCGCGATGAAAAAATCCTCGGGAAGGCCACAAGATCTTGAAGACGTTAAGTCATTGGAGCAATTATGAACCCTCAAAAACCTGTGCAGTATTTTTCAAAAGAGTACCTGGAGCGGGCAAAAGACCTTACGCCCGATGAGATTCTGCAATTTCTTGATGATTTTCAGACTCTGCATTACGAAGTCGCAGAAAAATGCCAGCTTATCAGCATGAAAATTGAACCATCATTGCTGAGGGCCTTTAAAACAAAATGCGCCCTCATGGACGTGCCCTACCAAAAACAGATCAAAAAACTCATGCGTGAATGGGTGAAAGGGGCCGAATGAAAGAGGTAGGGGTCAATGGCATCAGCTTAAGAAATTCTTCTCTTATTCTTAAATCAGAAAAGAGCCTCTGTTAAGAGGCTCTTTTTTTTGGTTATTCGCTGAGAAAGAGGATTGGGTTTTCGATGAGGGTCTTTAGGGTTTTCATGAATTGGGCAGCTTCGGCTCCGTCTATTAGGCGATGATCGCAGGAGAGTGTGAAGGTCATCTTTTTGCCTGGGACTACTTGGCCGTTCTTTACGACTGGGGTGTCGCTTGCAGCGCCTACGCCTAAGATTGCGCCTTGTGGAGGATTAATAATGGCAGTCATCTCATCGATGCCGTACATGCCAAGGTTTGAGATGGTAAATGAGCCGCCTTGGTATTCAGGGGGGCTTAATTTGCCATCGCGGGCTTTGGCAGCTAGCTGCTTTACCTCTTTAGATATTTGCGACAGGCTCTTACGGCTTGCATCAAATACAATAGGCGTAATAAGGCCGCCTGGCACGGTTACCGCAACACACACATCAACGCGTGAGTAGCGAAGAGCACTTTTCTTTTGTGCATCAAAGCCAGAATTAATCTCTGGGTGCTTTTTGAGCGCTACAGCTACTGCTTTAATGATAAAGTCGTTAATAGTTACAGACTGCTCTAGGCGCTTTAGCTCTTCACGAAGGGCCGATATTGGCATTGCATCCACATCTTGGCGCACATAAAAGTGAGGGATGGTGCTCTTAGACTCTTGCAGCCTTGCACCAATAACAGCGCGCATTGGTGTTAGTGGCTCTACAGTATACGGTAGAGGTGATGGGCCGGTTGATACAGCACCTGAACACTCGATAGCCTTAGGGGCAGCTGGAGCTGGGGTTTGAGCCAAATCACGGCTCATAATACGGCCAGCAGGGCCTGAACCTGAAATTGTTGAAAGATCAAGGTTTTTCTCTTTGGCTAGTTTTTTGGCTAAGGGTGAGGCTTTTACACGAGCATCAGATTTACTAGCAGCTGCAGCAACTACTGGGGCCGGCTTTTCAGGTTCAACAAACGCCGCCTTAATAGCCTTTTCAGCTAGTGGTTTTGGTGTATACCCATCAATACTTTCATCTTTTGTTTCTGTAAATACAGCTAGAGGGTCATTTACCTGAATTTTGTCGCCTTCATTTCCAACAATAATGCGCAAAAAACCTTCATCTAAAGCAGCGTGTTCAACAGTGGCTTTATCAGTCGAGATTTCTACAATAACATCTCCGGCTTCAACACGATCACCCACTTTTTTATGCCACTTGGCAACTGTGCCTTCGGTCATAGTAGGAGAGAGCTTTGGCATATAAACTGTAAATGGCATACGTTAGTTCCTGGCTAGTGTTTCAAGGCATGTACTAAGGATACGCTCAACTGTAGGCAGCGTCTCTTTTTCTAGTACTTTAGAATAGGGCATAGGTGTTTCACGCTGGCAGACTCTAGCTACTGGCGCATCAAGGTCATCAAAGCATTGTTCTTGTATCTGGAAGGCAACTTCTGCACTAATACCAGTAAAGATATGGCCTTCTTCAACTACTACGCAAAACTTTGTTTTACGTACAGATTCTGCAATTGTTTCCATATCAAGAGGCTTAACAGTCTGTAGGTCAATAAGCTCAGCTGAGATGTTGCGAGAAGCGAGTTCTTCACACACCTGTCTACAAAGCTTTACCATGCGACCATGAGAGACTATTGTAATGTCTGTTCCTTCAATCACTCGGGCTGCTTTACCAATTTCAAGCACATACTCTTCTGTTGGAATTTCCATCTTATCAGAATAGAGCAACTCGCACTCTAAAAAGAGCACAGGGTTGTTATTGCGAATAGCGGCTTTAAGTAAGCCCTTAGCGTTATAAGCATTAGATGGAGCAATAATAATAAGGCCCGGGAGGTTGCCATAAATGGCCTCTACACAGTGTGAGTGCTGGCATGATACCTGAGCCGCTGCACCATTTGGCCCACGAAATACAATAGGCACTGCAAATCTACCGCCAGACATGTAGTGCATCTTGCAGGCATGAGAAATAATTTGGTCTGCTGCCACAAATGAAAAGTTAAAACTCATGAACTCAACAATAGGGCGCAGTCCCGTCATAGCCGCACCAATACCAATACCGGCAAAGCCATTTTCTGAGATAGGAGTGTCAATAACTCGTTTTGGGCCATACTTATCGAGCATGCCTTTTGTCACCTTGTAGGCGCCATTATATTCAGCAACTTCTTCACCCATGATAAAGACAGTGCTGTCGCGGGTCATTTCTTCGTCAATAGCCTGACGGATTGCTTCTCGCATATCAATTAACTGCATAATCTACATATCCTATGGTGCAAAAACATCTTGTTCAAGGGTACTAACATCTGGCCATGGGCTTGTCTCAGCAAATTCCAGGGCTTCTACTACAAGTTCACGATTCTTTTTGTCCATCTGCTTATATTCATCTTCGGTAAGCATTTTACGGTCAAAAAGTTCGTTTCTTAAAATAATTATAGGATCTCTTTCCATACGCTCTTTAAGATGGTCTTTAGAACGATAGAGGCCTGGATCAGAAATTGAGTGGCCACGGAATCTTTCGCCTACAGCTTCAATTAAAACAGGCTTGCCTGTTGAGAGAATTTCTTGGTGAGCCACCAAAAAACCGCCGTAGCAGTTAAAGAAATCCATACCATCTAGACGATAGTGAGAGATGCCATAGGCTTTTGCTAGGTGCTGCGTGATGTACTGGTGGTTGGCAACGCCGCGTGAGATATGTGTGCCCATACTCCACTGGTTGTTCTCTACCACGTACATGCAGGGGATTTGCCAGAGAGCGGCCATGTTAAGCGACTCATGGAGTGTTCCTTGAGGCATTGCGCCATCGCCTAAAAAGCAGAGGGCAATTTCGTCTTTCTTTTCTAGATACTTACAGCTAAAGCCGGCACCTGTTGCAATAGGAAGCTGCCCACCTACAATACCAAAACCGCCAAGAAGGCGTTCGTGATACAGGTGCATAGAGCCGCCGCGGCCTTTAGCGTTACCTGTAGCTTTACCAAACAGCTCTGCCATAACCTCTTTGGGGCTAATGCCCAATAAAAGTGCCAGTGCGTGGCAGCGATAGGTGGTTGCAAACCAGTTTTTATGGCCAACGGCTTGTAAACAAGAAACTTGAATAGCTTCTTGGCCCACGTATGAATGGAAAAAGCCGCCAATATGGCCTTGCTGGTAGGCCGCTTCTGCGCGCGTTTCTAAATTACGTATCAAAAGCATGCGGTCAAGGCAGTCAATGAGGGTCGTTTTACCCAGTGCATCAACTACTGTTTGACGGTTTACTTTATAGAACTCGAGTGGTTTATCTTGTTGGGTCATTGTCCTCTCTCATCAAAAAGCAAACATGATAAAGCCAAAGGACAAAAAAATCAATGAGACAAACTTGCCATTATGCTAACATCCCCGATATGAATACTGATTCTATTGAAAAACTTGACCACGCATTTAAAGAATTACTTGAAGACAGCTCCCTTGCAACACAAGAAGCCGTAGAAAACCTGCAGGCTCGAGTGCAAGAGCTTAAAAATAGTGTCTTGGGGACAAAATCTACCATTTCGCGCCTGTACGCCGCTTCTAAGCAATTAGATTTATACTTTAAAATCAGAAACTTTGAATCGCTTCTTAAAACCTTAAAAGGTGAAGCTGGTAAAAATAGCCACGCCCTTCAAATTGACAAGGTAATACGTGACCTTCAAAAACTGGGCTTTTTGCTCCCTATGGCAAAAGAAGCCTGTTTTGATGCGTGCCGGTATAATAAGAATGAACTTGCCGCCATCAACTGTAAATCAACTTTTAATTT
>JAJFUY010000055.1 GCA_021372185.1 Chlamydiales bacterium
GACAAGATGGGCTTTTTCTACACTCTAAAGCATAAGCTACGTACTCTGTAAGACGTCTTTTCGGCTCATCTAAATTTACAGTTATAGATTTGGCATCCTTAACAAAAAAAACATGCGAATCAATTGGGAGGTATTCCTTCAAACATTGAGCCAAAAGTATTTCTGGCCATGCTTTAAATAGGCTCGGCTTAGATTTTTTCTCTTGCAGCACTACACCCTGGCTATACAAGCTTGAAAGCGTTCCTGTAAGGGCAACGGGCTCATTATTTATAGTAAGAACAATGGCAGGGATCTTCCATCTTCTTTCATCTATTTTTTGAACAGATCTCGTGGTAAGTGATAGTTCAATTTCATACGATTCATCAGGCACTATTCCCAATGTTTTGGCTTTTTGCTGCAGCTCTTCTACATCATCATCAATAAGATCAACCGCAGCTTCATGTATTGCCTTTGGCAGCACGTGTAAGAAGTCCGCAATGAGTGCACGGCCTTTTTCGTTGCCAAGGGTAAATACCTGCCTTTTCAAGCCTCCGACGGAGCGTGGATTAAGTACTTCAAATTCACTTGAGCGCACTGTCGGCTTATATTCACGTAGATAAAGCCCTAAACCTTGCTGCATATAGGCCTTTAAAGGTGATTTTGCTACCTGCATGAGTTCAGTTATCGTAAGGGTATGTACAACAGGGCAAACAACTTCTACAAGCTGAGTATTTGAGGGTATTGTACGAGGCTCAAATAAGCCTTCAACACACGACTCTAAGGGGTGTTCATGTATCAGCATTTTTGATGGAAGCTCACGATTGATCGTGCACAATTTATCGAGCGTTTCTAAAATGTCCAGTACAATTCCGGCAGCATCAATTGAGCATCTTTCTTTAAAAGCAAAAGATTGACAGCTTATATACAACTTGCACGACGTAGTAAGAATAGCCTCTAGAAAGAGGTGACGGTCTATTGCGCTTACTGTATATGGCGGCTTTCCTGTATGCAAGAACCCAAATTTACGAAGAATTGTGGGGTTTGATCGAGGAAATGCCGCATCATTCATCCCTAAGAAGCAGACAACATCTTTTGTAAGAGTACGCAATTCTCCAATAGATGCAAAAGTTATTTTAGATAATCCTTGAGCTTCTTTTCTCTGTTCTATTTCTTCTAGTGCTACAGAAAAAACACCTACAGCGCTTGCATGATCACAAGAAGCTGCCTTTGGACTGTTATAAGCCAGTAATAACGCTTCTTTTACAACATAGTACTCGTCTTTTTCATCGTACGCTGGCTCAAAATACTTGGTCAACAGTTCTAAAAAGAGGCGCATCCATTCGTGTAGAGGCCTTGTTTTTTTCTCATGAAACTTGAAAGCATCGGCACGGAGATTTTTTAGCACTTCAAGGCATTTACCTATGGCTTCGGCATCGGTTGTTGAAAACTCCAATTTTTTTTCTAATGATGAAATCCAAGTGAGTACAATCTGCTCATCAAAATCATCTTTATTGGTGTCAAAAGTTTCAAGACAGGCAGCCATTATGGGTAAATCTTCAAGTTCAATTCCGCATTTATTTCGAATAGAGCCAATAGAAAAAAGTTCGTAAATTTTCTTACTTGTTAAGCGCTTGTAGGGGATATAAAGGAGCTCAAAAAAAGCATCTTGTACTTCGCTTTTTCTTGTAGATATGACTTCATATCCATGTGTAAAGAGGCTCTGTATATATGGCCTATAGAGCTCAATGTCTGGCGCAAATACAACTATAGCCCCAGGGGTTGCTGGCAGGATTTTTTGTATATACTGATACAATATTTCCACTTCACGATAGAGCGTAGGAGCTTTATGAATTTCTACAGATGAATCTTTCTCATCAAAGTCGATTAATAAACCAGTGGGTTCCTTCATCAGCAATAAATCAGCTTGGATGATATCAAGAAGTTTTGGCCTTGAATCTTCAGTTTTATATATAGCCTCTTGTCGAATGTACTGTGCATATGATTCATCTTGCAGCAGCCATTTTTTTACCGAATATAATTCCTGAAAATCATCTGCTTTTTCTTGCAAGTACCCTATAAACTCTCGAGCCAGCATGCCATTATTTGCCAACAACTTTGATCTATCATATAAATAGCCAGACAGGGCGATAGATAGCTTCTCTGTTGCTTTTCTAGTAAGCTTTTTGGCTTCGCGATCAGAGCAGACATCACCCCAAAAATGCATGCATGGCGACAATACATGGTAGGTAACAAATGGATACTGACTTAAAGTATCAATTAAATGTGGGCACAGTGCGGAAACTGCATAGACATGAACTTCATTTGGATGGTTTTTATATGGCAGCACTTGCACAGGTTGTTCTTTTTTTGAACAGCCATACCAAGCCTCTATTGCAAGATCTGTAGCCAACGACGTATTACTTGCGGCAACATACAAATCTACAAATCCAACTCCAGACACTTTTTTTGCGTATTCTTGAAGGGTGGTAATCTCTACCCCAAACAGTATTCCATTTGTTTTAGCAAGCTCTAGTTGTAAAACAGTCTTTACAGATGAATCTGAAACTAGTATCTCTACAGAATAAAAAGGATCGCTCAAGGCTATCTGTATGCGCTGTTTTAGGCTCTGAAGTAGTGTTTGCACACAATTACTTACAATCACTGTAGGGCGGAAGGTAGTATCCATAGACTAAGAGTATAAATTCGAGAGAGATATTTTCCTATCCTTCTATATGGCTATTTTTTACACTGGTTTTTTAACCCTGAGAGTGGACCTTGACTACTTCTAAACCTTCTTTTTTGAAACGATTTATCTCAATATTTCAACTAGGCCCATTTGGCAATCTAAACTGCACCCAGTTTTTGGGGGCGATGAATGACAATATTTACAAATTGCTTATTGTCTACTGCTTTATTGCCATAGAAGGAAAAGATGCTAGTAACCAAATTTTGGCATCTATTGGCGCTATCTACGTTTTGCCGTTTTTATTTCTTTCATCAACTGCTGGCACGATGGCGGACCGTTATAGTAAACGCTCTATCATTGTCATTGTGAAGTGTGTAGAATTTTGCGTGATGGGTTTGGGCCTTGTATCGTTTTATTTGGGCAGCAAATTGCTCGCTTATAGCGCCTTATTTTTATTAGCGTGTCATAGTGCCATTTTTGCGCCTTGTAAATATGGCATTGTCCCAGAAATAGTGCCTAGAGACCAGATCTCAAAGGCAAACGGTATAGTAACCTCGTGTACCTACACGGCCATTATTGTAGGCACATTTTTAGCATCTTTTCTTACTGATATTAGCGGACACAATTTTATTTTAGCATCTGCTGCCGCTATCTTTTTTGCAGCCCTTGGCATATTTTTTAGCCAAAGAATTCCGCGTACACCACCATCTGGTTCACAAAAAGAGATAAGCCCACGCTTTATTACAGAGCTTTTAATAAACTTAAAACTTATCTTTAAGCAGCCAACTCTTCTTACCGCCGTATGTGGATCTGCATTCTTTTTGTTTGTAGGCTCATACGCCCAGCTAAATATGATCCCTTTTGCTTTAGAAACGCTTGGCATGACAGATGTGCAAGGTGGATACCTGTTCTTACTCACAGCGCTCGGCATTGGCGCAGGATCATTACTTGCTGGTAAGCTTTCTGGGAAAACCGTGGAATTGGGTTTAGTGCCATTTGGCGGATATGGCATTGCTACATGCTGCATTTTACTCAGTGTGCTGCACAACTATATAGTGCTGGAAATAATTCTTATAGCCCTGATAGGAGTGTTTGGAGGCATGTATTTAGTACCACTAGATTCATACATTCAAATTGCTAGTCCCAAAACTATTAGAGGCCAAGTTATTGCTACAACAAATTTTTTGGGCTTTTTTGGTGTGCTAATGTCTGCTGGGATGCTCTACTTTTTAAGCGAAGTAATTGGCCTACGAGCAGATAATGGCTTTTTAGTAGTGGGAATCATCGCACTCATTTATGTATCGGGAATTTCATTTGCAATATCAGGATATGTCCTGAGGTTTTTTTCTATGCTTTTATCGAAGTGTAAATATAAAGCTCAAGTGCAAGGCCATGCGCACCTAAAAGGCCATGCCCCGGCACTGTTTTTTTCTACTTTACCAAGCTGGCCATGGGCCGCTATCTTAATAGGCTCGCAATCTCGCCGCATGCGCTTATTTGTGATTGGGGACACTAGCAATAAGCTGCCATGGCACGAACGCCTCCTGTGCCGATTTAACATATTAAACAGCATAGATTCTTTAGAAGACCTACAGCCAACCACAAAAACTGGCAAAAGTATTCGCGAGGCAATGGAAAGAGGCACCTCAGTTGCCGTATTTATCCCCCAAAGCTTAAGCGATGAAATTCGCCCTCTAAAAGCCCTGTGGCAGCACCACATCCCTGTCGCATTCTTCAGCTTCAAACAAATAGACCCCAAGACCAGCAACCACTACGAAGCCGAAATGACACAGTTGTAAAAAAACAGAGAATACAAATACAGTTTTTACCGCAGAGAGAGAGAACAGAGAGCTAGAGAAGAAAACTGCTTCACAAATGGAGAAATGGGCATTATCCAGAAAGAATAATGCCCCTAGAGTTTGGACATTTGCCGAAGGCTCTGGAGTGCGGTAATTTTTTACCGCTCTTAATATTTGACCACGCACATATCTTCGATAGCCTCCAAAACATCAACAGCCCAACACTATACAGAAATGGCTTAGGCAAAGTATTGAACGTTCGTGTAAGTTGTGGAAATTATTGTGAAATCGGTGTGTGGGCAAAAATTAAGAGCGGTAAAAAATTACCGCACTCCAGAGCGAGCTTACGCTCACAAGCTACAAATGCCTCCATTCGCGAAGCGGTTTTCCCCTCTAGCTCTCTGTTCTCTCTCTACAGTAAAAACTGTATTTGTATTGAGTAGGGCTGTTTAAAGAAAAAAAAGAGGCTCTCGGATGAGAGCCTCTTTTTTCTAACCTAGGTGTAATCTGTTTAGCAGATTAGAACGCGTAGATTGCAGAAACTTGGAACTGGTATGAACGGTGTTTATGACCGATACGATGTGATACTTCACGCACTTTCTCGAAAGATGTGTTTAGTGTGAGGTTATCTGTAAAGGCATAGAACGCATCTAGCTTGTAACCTTTGTAGTTAGCAAAGCCGCCCCAGTTGTGGTCATACAAAGATGTACCTGTTGGGTTATCACGCTTGATACCTGAAACATCTGTTTCTGGAATTGATTGAGCTTCTACCCACTGGTAGTTAGCTTCAACAGCCCAGTCGCCTTTCTTACGTACTTCACCCATGCGAACGCCTGCATACCATGCGTTAGCAGCTTTTTCGTTGTGAAAATGCTTATGTTTTCTAGCTTTGCTGTTATGGAGGAAGGCACCATAAATTTTTGTCTTCCAACGGCACCAGTCAGCAGGTAGTGTGTAAGCGGCTGTGTACTGAGATACTAAGAACTCACTACCCCATGCATGCTTTTTGCCATAGCGGTTTGCACCGTGATGCTGCCAGTCGATAGCTGAGTACTTAAGATCAATGCCAGTGTCAGCAATGTTTAAGAAGCCAACTTCACCAACATAACCGTAGTGGTTGTTGTTCATATCAATTACAAACGCTGCAGCTTTAGCTGTAAGATCTGTTACGCCTTCAAAGCTATGAGCATACTTAAGTGTTGCGCCATCAAAGAAGTTGTAGAACTGAACTTCTGAGTCAAACACGTCATAAAGACGACGGTGACCAACTTCTAGGTCTAAACGTGATGTCCCTTGGTCTAGGAAGTTGTAGCCAAAGTACGCTTTACGCATAACGATGTTGTCTTGCTCGCCGCTACCAAAAAGCTGGTTTTTGCGTCTTTTTTTAATTCCATCTTTATCATTTAAGCAAGATGCCTTTCTGATACCCATTGGGTTGTCAAATTGGAATTGGATTGCTGTCCATGTGCGATCTGTTTTGTAGTCAAACATCAAGTTTGTTTCTACTGCATATTCGCTTGTTGCAAAAGGAGTATGGTCTGGCTTTTTGCATGATTTACGCTTCGATGACTTATGACCGCGCATAATCTTACCATCTGAGCGAGCGTGCATGTAATCCCATTCAGCTTTCACATCGCCGCTGATTGACAAGTTGCCGCCTTTTTCTGCAAGCGTAACTGCGCGCTTTGACTTAAGATAGTCAAGCACCGCATCTGGATCTCTTTCGCGTGCTTCTTGAACAGTCGAGAAGTCTCCCGCGTTAAGTGTTAAGCTACATACTGCCATTGCGAGTGGCAATAATAATTTCATTAGTTTCATGGTTTTCTCCATTGTTGCAAGTTCCCTAAAAAAAGGTTTTTGTGCACGACTCACTTTTTAGTCAATCGTATCTCAATATTGGCCACAGTGTATATGTAGAGATAGGATTTTTGTAAAGACCTTTCCAGACCATCATTTTATAAAGTCATTATCTTCAACAACTTCTGATCTAAAAATTTTCGACTAAAAAATCGGCGCTTTTTCCTTTTTTATTTTGATTAATTTCTTGCAACATACTCAAACGGTTTAAAAAATATACCCCACTGTGGAGACTTCCGAGAACCATTCACCCACATTTTCCAGTAAGAAATTGGCCGGCCCTCCACTCCGTAAAAATCGACACTCCAAAATTCTAGCATTCCTGTTGTGGGACTGACTACAAAGGCAAAATAGTCTTTTACCCAATTGGAATCTGCCACTATCAAAGGGGCTGGCAATAAACATCTTCTAGCACGAAATTCTTCGACAATTGCTTTGTGAATATCTTTAAAACAGCGCGTCTCTTCTAAAATAAGGCATGCTATTGCTTTAGCAAGCTCTAAAAGCCTGGCAGCTGATAATAAAGTTCTTGATTGCATGCGATCTAGAACCACCTCTACAACTCCAGAAACTTTTTTCTGCAGAACAGGATTGTACGAAAATACATTTGAAAGAACATCCTGCAGTAGATCCTGAATTTTATGCGCCTGAATGTAAGGAAGGTTAGAATGAAATACTGAATCAACTGTATCTGCTTTTAAAACAGGGCCATTGGGGCATCGTAACCCCCTATCAGAATGGATCGTGTCCAGAATGTGCTCTCGGAGGCCTTTTACGCCTGACAAATAGGGGAAAGTCTGAAACACCTGCTTAAAGCGCGGGCGAAAATCTTGAGGAACGTGTTGAAGTAGAGATTTGACGATGTCTTCGG
>JAJFUY010000057.1 GCA_021372185.1 Chlamydiales bacterium
TCAACATCTAGCCGCTTACTACTAATAGATTCTGGCATAAAGCTCAACAGGTAGTTTTGAGCCCTTAGAGCCAACCCTGCATTATGTTCTGGGTCGCCAAATTCTTTACCTACAACCGCATCCCATAACGTGCTATCTAGCTGCGGTTTATACTGTGGGATATTAGCAAGTGTCAATCTGATTGATGCATCGTTATAAACAATCGGGCATTCAGGCACAAGATGCGCAAGCTTTTTCACAGCAAACCCATCAAGCCATCTCTTAAATTGGTGTTTGTGGACCTGTTTAAATCGCTCGATAATGGGTTGCATCCCGGGCAGTTTTGCCTCTAAAGTGACTAATCTAAACAACGCAAGCTGAAGATCAAGGCTCTCTACATTGAATGAAGTCTGCCCAAAAAACTGCTCTAAAGACCCATCTACAAATAATCGAAGCTCTCTTAGACCAACAGAACTGTGAGGTAACTGCGTGCATTTTGTAATGATCAGCTTATCTAAAAGTGCACGCACTTCTGGCCATAAATCCAAAAGTACATTTTCGAACTGAGCATCTTCTATGATGCGTGTACTATACACTTGGGCTTGACTCCTTGCCGCATCATCTTGCGCAAAGAGGGCGCAGCCCAAAAGACGAAAAAGAAGAGAATTGCACATATGCTTTCGTGCATTTTCTCGCGTCTCATCTCGGCCTGGTGCAAGACTAGAAGCAATAAATCTCTCAATGTCACCCTGTAATTTCAGTACTTGCTTATCATGTACAGAGTATCTATGCCTTTGGGCTATAATTTCAAGGTGGCAAGTAAGTTCTGCCTTGAGAGTATCATCTAATTCTGTGGCTTCAAAATACCGCTGCCAGAACTTTGCGTAGGTATATACATTCATCTCTACTGTATATAACTCCCGCACAAAACGGCGAGCCATTGCAATATCATCTGGCGATGCCCGACATTTCTGCAAATACGCTGCTTGGAACTCTTTTAGAGAATCATATCCTACAAGCAAGTCTGGCTCAAATCCCAAAACGAGCGCAAGACACATATCAGAATCAGAAACTTTTGCCAAATACACCGCATTGAGCATACGCTTTAGAACATACGCCATAACTACATCAGGTTTGACATATTCATTGGCAAAAACCTTGGCAGGCACTTCTTTTTCATCTTCAGTAAGCTGTAAAAAATGTTGAGCCCCACTCCAATGAATAGCCTGCACATGCTCATAAAACCGCACGGCAAATCGTTCAGAAAAACTAGAGGGATTCTCGGGTAGTTTTGCAGCAATATTTTTTAGAGAAGATACCACATGAAGAAACTTTAAGACATCAAAGTGTATGCCTAAAACATTTGGTGTAAGAGAATAGGTTTGCACATCTTTAAGAGTAGCTGCCATTTGCCCGATGGGCATTAGGGAGCACTTTTCTAAAAGCGCAAGCTTATCAAAAGCCTCTTTAAAGGCATATTCAAGCCCTGAAACATACTGATCAACATAATAAGAAAGCTCATCACGGGTAGCTTTGAGGTCATCTTCAAGACTCAAGTACTTGGTAAATAGACCATTAACACGTCCTTTAAGTGTATCAAGGGGCTCATTCCAGCTGCTATACTCTACAAGTCTCTCGTCAAGCTGCTGTAAAAGCGCGGCTACTGGCTGTCCTATTTTTTCTAGCTCATTACCAAGATAGCCTGTTTGTTGGTACCTCCCTCCACCAAGTAAAGCAGGAGCGCTATAAGAGTACTGCATTGTGTAAGGAACATTTTTCCAAAACCGATAACATGGGTGTACTGGCACTAGGGCAGGAGTCGGAAATTCAGCTACCCTCCCCTCGCGCTCAAGTTTTTGACTGCGGTATACACTAGAGCTTGCGCGCTTTTGTAGCTCAATAATTTTCATTAATAAAAGTTCAAGTTCAACTGCTAGCTTTTGTACATTGGCAACGCTTGTAAACGCCTCAGAAAAGGGCTGTACATCACATCTGGCTATAAGAAAAAGCTCTTTACTGCACCCTTCAATTTTTGCTCTAGATTCTGTAAGCTCTAAAGTAAGATCATCATAGGCTCGGGCCCTTGCAAACTGTATATCATATTCTATCGGAACAAGCCTTGCAACTTGCTCCTGAAAGGTCTTTTTAATTACCTCAAGTTTTTGATCAAATAGCACTTTTGGTAAAGGCACTTTATCATTTTTTAGAACCACTGAAGAGACATCAAGTACAGCCTGCATAAATAACCTTACGTAACCGAGTTTATTCCAGATTAGAGATTCATATTGAAAAATACAAATTCATAACGCATATATATGCAGTATGAGTTTTAGAATCGATACACAAAACCAATGTTTTACATACGATAAAAGCGTCGATAAAAAACCAGACGCTGAGGTACTCCCTTCACTTACCGCTCAAGTGCAAGCCATCGAAAGTAATTTTTCTGTCACCATACAAACCATGCTCCAAAACCTCTATCAGAGACAATCAGAGCGCGATAAGATAGCGACAAAGCACCCTAAATGGCACCGTCAGTTGACGGTACAGTATCAGGCAATTATTGACGAAGAAATCAAACTGCAAAAGATACTCCCTCAGATTCCACTCTTAGACACAGATTTAAAAAAGGCTTTAGCGCTCATACTCCAAATTGTAGTGATGCACTACTCAATAAAACGCACTACAAAAGAGCTAGAGGTAGTGCTTGGTGCAAGTGAGCATCAAGAATCCTTAAAGCTCTACAAAGATACCCTCAAAGCCTATGAAGCATTGGTAGTAAAACCAAATCATGAAGCAAGTACAGATGAGCTCGTTGCTCTATTTAACGCATCTCAAAAGCATTTTGCGAGCATCGATAAAGAGCATAAACTCCCCTTTCTTGTTCAAGAAATTGATCAGCTAAATAGAGAAATTTGTGAATCCACTCTTGCAACTATCACGCAGCTTCAATGTGCAGTAAAAGATACATTTTGCCCTGTGTATAAGCGACTAGAAAATCTCAAGGCTACTGTTACTCAGGCACAGCCTGCACAAATACTTACCGTTGACCCAAGACCAGAAGTACAGAAAGCTATTTTAGAGACCTACTTACAAAAGACAAGTGCTCACCCACTTCCTCAAGAAGAATCATTTCGGAACGGGGCTTGGTTTCGCACAATCCGATTTGCTCAAATAATTCCCCAAATAGATACCTTAGACTCTCTTGCAAGGGCAATAAGCGCCCTTCGCGCTACACTACAAACCCGTATAGTTTCACATCTTACCGGCAACAGCAACCCTAAAGAGCCTGAGTATATCTCAAAAGAGGACTTACGCTATTTTAATAGCCTGATAAGCGGGTTAGAAGGCCAGCTTCATGCACAGCGTTTACATTTAAGCAAAATGGAAGTAACTGACAAGGTACGAGCTGGCCTTTACTATGTATCACGGCTGAGAGCAACTCTCCAAAATGTGCGCATGTATGCAGATATTGCCAAACGCCTTGTCAAAGGCGCTATAAGCTATCATGTGCAGGCGATACACTCGATACGAACGCTTGCAGTTGATAATAGAGTTTCTAGCCTCTATAACGCCATAAAAGCTGCGCTACTTTGTCCCAAAGATGTCTCTTGCGCCTCAAGCTTTACAAAAGTAATGAGCCCAATTACCTCTACTATTATTAACGACTCCATTGCTCTTCTCTCTAAAAAGATACTCTCATTATCAAAAGCAGAAGTTGAGGTGCCACACAAACTTTTTGCAAAGCTGCCTTTAAAGTATTTCTATGAGCAAAATGAACGCATGCATGCTCTTCCTTCTTGCCTCCGTAGCTATTTCATAAAAGGCTTTTTAGAAAAAACCTACTTTACAAAAGCACCTAACCCAGAGTTTGAAGCGGCATTATACCTCTTTTCATATGATCCCGAGTATAAACACTCATTAGCTGCAGCTCTTCGTGATGACCAAGAGTTTAAAGAACTCTACACAGCCTATAAGGGATTAAGCGACATCGGGCACTTGGCAAAAGTTGTAGAAATAAGAACATTACTTACAGCTATGAATCTAGAATCACCTACAGTGACTCATGCTGCCCAATACAAGATACAGCAGCTTATTTCAGAGCTAGAAGAGGTTGAAGCTCCAACGTCTGGCCGCTTATCTTGGATAAAAGAACAAGCCGCTATCGAGCAATGTCTCGCTCCAAAGATTGCTATGGCTCTATTTGCGACTGATGCAGAAAAACGTCAATCAGCCTTAGCAATAGCCGGCAAATCTCTAGAAACAGCAGACCCCAAACAGCCCATATTGCCTCACATAGCCTTTAAACTATTTGTAGAAAAAAGTGAGCCGCATACATCACATCTACTCACCTTCTTTACAGACTACTTAACTCACCCAGAGTTCTATAGAACCCTCTACGACACCCAAACCCTAGAAACTGCCCTAGCAAAGTTTACACTCATAGAACCCAAAATCCTCACCCCCATAGCCACAAAGCGCACGATGAAGCACTTCACCCTCTGGCAAAAAATGGCCACCCTCCCCAAAGAAAATACCCTACAAGTAGCCCAAAGCCTCTTCCAAACAGCGGGCCTCCGCCCCCAAGACTACACATCTACCCCCCTCACCCACCAAGCCATCGCCAACCTCTTCTACACCCAATTGCTTTAAGCAATTGATTGTAAAAATCAAGACCTTGAAACAAATAAGTTCTGTCTTAGAGCCCTTCAGGGCGACTGAACGAAGCCCACCGTGACTGAAGGGAACGGTGGGAAAGATATAGTTTAATGATGGAGCCCGGTTGAGGGCGATTCAAACGCGTGATTCAATCGCCCTCAACCGGGCTCCATTTCTTTTATGTCTATTCCCACCGTTCCCTACGGTCACAGTGGGCTTTGTTCAGTCGTCCTAAAGGACTCGAAAACAAATCTCCATTTATAAGGGTTGCATCATTCGTTCAAATACAGTTTCGGAGAAGCATGCTTTTTGTTTAAATGTAGCAAGGAGTGCTTCGGCATTGGGGGTCATGAGGCATTTGCGTAACACATTGCCCACCCGAGCATGGTCCTGCGCGGTGAGTGTACCGGCAAAGTGCTTTTCGAAGGGGCCATCTTGCAATAGGGCTAGCTCAAATTCGGTGAGTTGATAGGCCTTTTCGTAAGCACCTGATAGCTCAACGCATCTCATGGCGTTTTCACGTATGAGGTACTCTAAGTGCGCGTTTGGAACCACAAGAAACCTTTTATAGAAAATTTCTTGGAGGATGGCTCTGATGTTTTTTTGTACTACCACTTTGTCTTGAGTTGTTTTGCCATATACGCTTTGGGCCAATAGTCCAAAGAAAAGGGCTTGCCACACTTGTAGAGGATGAGAATGTGCTACTGAGATTGGTCGAATAGCTTCTGACAGATGTGAAATCTGCCTATCAATAGCAAGCGTATCACTAAAATCCCACAAAGATGTGCGTGCCTCCATAATGCATGGATAGACTATTGGTAAGCCGTAAACTTCCGCTTGAGCCTGCAGTTTGGCAACAAGCATATCTTTAATATCAGCTGGGAGGGTTACAAAATGATCTCTGATAAGCCTCATGCCTTTAGCATGGCCTACAACGCCCTCTTCAAGAATCAAAAACTGCATAATTTCTAAAGCGATAGGATAGAATTTTATGCGCTCTTTTCTATAGGGTTCAGCGTCTTGGTCATAGCTTTTAAGGATCTCATTAAAGTTTGTCATTCTACCCATAGCGTCTAACAAAAGCTTTAAACCAGGAAGTGTGCGGATGGCATAGAGCATAAGCTCAAGTTCTATATCGTGCTTTTTGCTAGGTAAAAACAAATATCGCTGCATGCGACTGGCAAGTACCGTGAACACCTCGTCCACGTCAATTTCGTCAGAAAAGAGGATATCTATACCTGTTGCATCATCTAAAAGCTCGTCATCTTTTATAGCATGAAGCTCTTGTAAGAGCTGAAAAGTCCTCTCTACATAACGGCCATGAGGCTTTAACGCATCTTTTGTTATCACCTCTTTGTCGGGTAAACAGCGCTGCATCTTACTTGCCACAAGATACAGCTGCATCACATCATGACCGCCCTCATAAAAGGCACCAAGCTCACCCAATGCCTCTAAAACTTGTCTTTGTGGCTGTTTAATGCTGGCACGAAGTGTAATCAGGCTAGATCTTACGGCATCAAGCCCTGTCTGAATTCCCGAGACATAGTTAAGGGCTGTGATTGTTAAACCATCAAAAACTTTTTCATTAAGAGGGTTAAAGATGGTAGAAAGTCTTGTCTTTAGCTCATAGTAGCACTCAGTATAGAAGGTCACATGATCATCAATGTTTGGTGATACATTCCCTCGCAAAACTCCTTTAAGGCGCGAGTTCACAATCGTTTCAAGCATGTGTATTTTTTTACCAATTTCCTCTAAAAACTTCCCTAAATCATTTGTTTTTGCGTAGCCTCGTAAGCCGGCAAACCAGACATTAGTATGGGCAAACCCCGAAAAGTCATACGTACTATCCACATCAACTTTTAAGCGACTCAACTGGTTATTAGGTGCTGCAAAGTTTTTTGGAGGCTCATTTGCTCGTGCTGCATATTTTGCGCTCTGTACGTTAGCTTTACGCTGTTCAAGATCGCGTATACAAGGGTCAAGTGCAAAATTGGCTTTGGGGGCCAATTGATGGACCGAGAGTAAACAGGCATCAAGTACTTCTAAGTGGATTTGTTTAAACGCTCGTTTATTGCCCTTTTGGTTTGGCACTTCAAATTTTTCTAAATCAGCACATATTGCTTGGATTCGCTCTATTAAAACCTGCTGTTTTTTGGGATTGTTTGACAAAACAAGCTGCACCAATTCATCTATAACACCTGCTCTATAGGCATAAATCTTGACAAATGGCTGGCATTCTACGCGTTTGATGAGCCTCTCAGCGGTTTTTATTGCCTGGATAAGATCAACCTCAACAGCTTTTGAGGGCAAAAACACTTGAGCTAGAGCTTCTATTTCTATAATTCCCGGAAATGTTTTTTGTACCCCTGCTTCTTTAAATAGCTCCCCAGCCATACGAGCCAGTGTATCTTTAATGCCTTTAAGGATAGCACCGCTTGCCGCAAGCCCAGTGACTTGACGCCACTTTATACCATCTTCAATTTTTTTCAGTGAGGCAACAAGCGCGGGTAATGCATGGGAAATTGCTTTTACAACATTTGAAGCCTCAGATCCGTCTATAGGCAGATAGCTTCTGGCTGCAACAAACTTTTTTTTATTCTCTTGCTTAGGCTGAGGAAGCTCTAATAAGTGAGATGATCCGCTGGCATAGGTTGATGAAGCAGAAACTGAAACACTCATATGGTACACCGTAATTTTAGAATAAAATATCTATACACAAACAAGCAATTATGTACTATACTTTCTCACATGCAATACAACGATGAAATCAACTGGCACGATCAATGGGCCGAGCATGCCTATGGCTTTAAAGATGGCTATGCGCACATAATCCTTCGTGAGCTAGGCATTGACTCTCCTGAAAAGATCCTCCTTGCGCCAGGACCTGGGTTCGGAGACCTATCTCACCCCACAACGCGCCTTGTGCTTACTATGATGCCGTCACACGTGGCAGATAAAACCGTGCTAGATGTGGGTTGTGGTAGTGGCATACTCTCACTTGCTGCCGCCAAGCTACAGGCAAAATCTGTGTTTGGTATAGATATAGACCCTGATGCAGTAGCTCACGCCCAAGCAAATAGTGCCTTAAACCACCTCACAGATATCTGCCAATTTGCAACTAGTGCCAAAAAACCCGCTCAAATACTTCTTATGAACATGATACGCTCAGAGCAAAAACAAGCCTTTACAAGTTTGCCAGAAGCATGCCGCCATTTTGAGATAGCCATAACATCTGGAATTTTAAAAGAAGATCGTGACAAATACTTAGAGCAAACAAAAGAATGGGGCTGGAAGCTGTTGTATGAAAAGAAAAAAGCAGGCTGGCTCGGTTTTTGTTTTAGCTTATAAATTCCAATCAGGTATCCTTGTCTGTTCATTCTTATAGAAAATGAGTTGTTTATGAATACATCTGATGATCGCGCACTTGTTATTGTATTACTCGGGCCTCCAGGCTCTGGTAAAGGCACCCAAGCTACAAAAATTGCTGAGGCTTGTAAAATTCCTCATATTTCTACAGGCGACCTTTTCAGATATAACATCAAAAATGAAACACCACTTGGCAAAAAAGTAAAAGAAATTCTAGCAAACGGCCAGCTCGTACCGGACACTATTACCCTCGACATGCTTTTTGAGCGCCTAAGCCTTCCAGACTGCCAAAAGGGCTATTTACTAGACGGCGTACCAAGAACCGTCCCCCAAGCAGAAACTATCCAAAAATACCTCCAGAACCAAAATCACCAACTCGTAGTCTGCAACCTACATGTATCAGATCAAGAAGTGCTAAAGCGCATCACTGGCAGAAGATCCTGCCCACAGTGCAAAACAATCTACCACATACACTTTAGCCCCCCAAAGCAAGATAACATCTGCGATACCTGCAACACTAGCCTCATCCAACGCACAGATGATACACCAGAAGTAGTAGAAGAGCGCCTAAAAGCCTACTACAACCAAACCAAACCAGTAGCAGACTTCTACAAACAAACCGCCACCGTCCACGAAATCAACGGCGAAGAATCTTCATCCCAGGTCTTCAATGCCCTCATGGGTGTAATTGAGAGTTACTGCCCAAAAGCGTGAAAAAGAGAACGTATGTGAGTGATTGTCTCTGGATACTGCAACCAAGAGGCAATATCTTTAGGCACATAAATTCTCACCTTTTCTTCTTTCTTTGTGCCTTCAGGCCGTCCAGCGCCAATCCTCTTGCCGCCATGCCCTTTGGTTTTATTTTCCATCAAAGGTGAAAGTTTGTCTTGCAAACGATGCCGGATAAATTCCTTTAGATAAAGAGGGTAATTTTCTATAACCTCTTCCTTTGTCTCGCCAGCATATTCTACAGGGTATAAAGAATGTGAAAATATCCATGCGTTAAATTTTTTGCTAAAATGAGGTGTAATCTCACCTATTTCATCTAGCGCAATCTTTACATGCTTTACTATTTCTTTTTCTTCTTTGGTGGCCATGACCAACCCTTTTCTTTAAATATTTTTTCTGTCTTGTGTACACAGTGAGCAACAACTTCTTCTTTAGTATTTTTGCCATGAGCAATTTTTATAGAGCAAAGAAGCAAATTATTTTCATCGTATAAATTCCAATCTATACCTCCCTTTTCAAGAGAGCACCCAGCCATTTCAATCCATTTTCGAAATTCTCGTGGCGACATCGGCTTATATGGCATTGTATTTCCCTACACTCATTGTATATTTTATGGGATTTTTTTTCAAGACTGTAACAGTATATTATTTGATTAACAAGGATAAATATTCATGAATTTTTTATTCAGATGAACCGATCGATCTATATATCTAATTCTTAACGGGTTGGCGATTTTTGTTGATGAGTTGGCCAAACTCCGCTATATACTCATAGCTTACCAAAGGTGAGTATATGGAACCGGTTCTAGCCTCTAGTGGTCTTACACCACGTGATTTTAGCATAACACCTCGCGATGAACGCTCGCTTGTCCGCATGACATCGTCACAGTCGCTTTTATCGGCACGCAAAAGAGCACCTTCCGATCCAGATGTCACAGAAGTATGGCTCCAGACGCCAATGGTAAATGTACCGGCAACCTCACCAAGACGTCGGTTTGTGTACGATAAAGACAAGGCACTCCCTGATCAAAAAGAAGAAAAAGAGGCTATGAGATGCTTTGAAAAGGCCTCATCTTGTACAGCCTTACAAACTGAACTTAATGATAAATCTCAAAAAGTATACCAGCGAGAAGCCCAAGTTGGAGAAGTACGCACCTCTCATGAGGCTTTTGCAAAATCTCTTAAACGCACCTTTCGGCAAGTAGAAGAATCATGGAAAGATGCGGCAAATAAATTTGATGTTATCACCCTGCTGCAAGATGCTAAAAATATTGCTACAGCTTTAGTATCAATGATTGCTCTAGACACCATAACGGGCCCATTAATCTCGAAAAAAGATGAACTTTGTGATCTGTTAAAATCTCCTGAACACCAAGAAGCACTCGAATTTTATAAAGCAGAAAAACGAGACTGCAGAGCCCTAAAAGAAAACACCGATGTACAGGCAGCAGTTGATGAGCTATCAAGCATCTTAAGGCGAACAGAAGCAAAGTTTGAAGAGAAGCAAAAAATTCTGCCAGGAAAAGACAGTATCATCTCCCAGCAATCTGCAGCCTTATATGAAGAGCTCTTGAGCAATATCAATTATATGGCAACCTACATTGCAGAATATATGCCTCCAGAGCCCATCAGCTGGGGCTGGACAATAACCGGATATGGCTACTTATGGGGCCAAAAACCTCTCCCTAGAAAACGAAGTGAAGAAGATGCCGCTCCAATAAGAGCACTAATGGCACCTCTTGTACAACGTATACAGGCAATTAGCGGCAAGCTTACAGGCCTTGTAGCACCTGATCATAGAGAAAAAGTACCAGATACTCAAAGTCTAGAAGCAGCAAAAGGATATATCGTTACATGTAGTCACGACACACTAGATGCAGCCGATGATTTTAGGAATGGTAAAGTGATTCAAAATAGCTCAAGAGGCCCATATCGAGAACTTCTTGTTAGCTACAACCCAGTAACTCTTCAACAAGAGCCCGGCCCCGTAAGACGGCTGCAAGATATCGCTAAGTGCCTAGCTCGCCTTCAGAAAACAGCAACAACAAGACTCCATGAAATATGTGAAGGCAATACAACCTCACCCTTTGCCTCATTTACTGAAGAAAGTGCACACTATGAAAATCTCCTGCACTCTTTAAAAGCTCTTATCAAAGAACAGCATGCGGTGATTGATAACCTCCCTCCAACAAATAGAAAGCATGCGGCACTCTACTATGAGGCTCGATTACTAAGAAAAGCAAACGACGTACACCTAGCCCTTTCTCAGTTCAAAAAGCTCTCACAGCCAGATTTTATCTCTTACGCGCATGCTGTGCGGCAGGTAGTTGTCTTTTTAGATCCAGCAAGAGCTGCACCTGTTGCTGACAATGCTTCTGGCACTGTTTTTGCTATAGATCGCCTCTTTAAAGCCCTTGTAGCTACGCAAAACCTCCAAAGACCTGACGCTCAAGTCCATTTTAGCCAAAGGCTACGTAGTAAAATCTACGACACACTCGATGAAATCTTAGCTGTTCGGGGCTCAAAGCTTTTAGAACTTACGCCAGAAGAGCAACAAATTCCAACAAAACTGCTTTTAGAAGCACCCTTAGAAACATTTTATAGACCGGGAGACGCGCAGTTAGTAACGCTCCCTCCAGCAATTTTGACCTATCTTCTGAAAGGATTTTTAAATAAACTTTACTTCCTTCCCGAAAATAGCGTAGATCTTGATTTTGAAATAAGCCTCTTTATCCTAGAAAATGATCCTTGTTACAGCCCGGCTTTTAACCAAACTAAAACATCTGCTCATTTTAGCCACTACTATGACTCATACCACTCATGCACTGACATGAAAAAGTATGTAGAAGAATTTACGGCTATTACACGCATACTCGCACTCGTTAAAAAGCCAGATAAATCAAATATGGAAAATTATTTTGCTTACTGCCAAGTACGCCAAAGGCTTGATGAATTACGTAAAATGTCAGCTCAGCCACACTCTCAACTGCAACTAAGCCGCTTACATCTTTTGCATACACAGATAGATGCCTACTTTAAAGAGAGTGAAGTGTTTTTTGATCTGTACTACAGAGACTTTGACACAATAGATACAACAATCAAACAAGAATCATCTCTTTTTAAAAGCTTTGTCCAATCGCTTTATAGCCAAAATGTGGAACAAAAGAAGCATGCTCGAACACGAGTAATCGAACTTTTGCCATTATACGATGATTACTCAAGTCTTTTGTTTACCCTCAAAGGAGCATGGATGCTAGAGCAGCTGATGCTTAAATCCGTGGATGATATTCCTGATCATGAAAAATTTCTTTCTACCCTGTTAGAAGAGTATTTAAGAAATCCTGATAAAATGTACATGTGGAGACAAATTTATGGTATAGCGTTCATGGAGTCAGCGCTTTACACCTTTATAACCAAATCAAGTACATTCACACATGATATAGAATTTGTTATACGTGCAGCCAAGCAAAATCGAGACAATAACCAATATAACGCCTGGAAAGAAACCTTAAAGTTATATATCTCTTGCACCGAGGATCTACGATTAAATCGTGAAGCAATACTTGATTCAAGCAGAGATTGTAATCAGCTCACAGCCAATTTAAAAGAGATGAAAGTCCTTTTTGGCCAAAATCCTATTGAAGTACCACAAGACCATCTTGAAAGCACAACTCACTTAGGGGTAATGCGCTGGTGCTTTACCGATATGCTTTCACAATACATCGTGCTTCGTTACGAACAGTATTCTCGCCTGCTTAACAAGAATCCGAATAGAAAACTCATTATAGGCTCAGAAGAACATAAGGCCGCCTCGTCAATATCAACAGACCTAGAAAAGGTATTTGGCCAGGATATTCCTATAGAAGAAAACCCGGTTCTGGCTCACCCAAACCTCCACGAAGCACGAAAGATGCGCATGGAAATGGCCCTAAGCTTCAACCTCGACTCCCAAAAGGCCTAGAAATAGAAATCAGGACAAATAAAATTCTTGCAATCTTGTTTTAGAGCCCTTCAGGGCGATTGAGCGAAGCCCACCGTGACCGAAGAGAACGGTGGGTAATATTGAAGAGTGAACGGAGCCCGGCTGAGGGCGATTGAATGGCGGTCCAACCAATAGACATGGTTTACACTTTAGCACACCCACATAGCTTACACTTTATGATATAATATATTTCATTAATTTGAGGTATATATGGCTGGGAGGATGAGCTCA
>JAJFUY010000064.1 GCA_021372185.1 Chlamydiales bacterium
GCCACAACTTCTGGGATAGGGCCTTTATTTTCTAACCAGTTTCCAACACTATTGTAGGTAAGCTTTCCCCAGTTGTGCACGATTCCGGTAAAAATTTCTGAGTTCTGTGCTATGCCATCTTTAATCTGAATTTTTACAATCACAGCACATCTATCAGCTTGATCTTTAAGAGAGGTAAAGTCACATGAAAGTTTATCAGGCAGCATCGGAAAAATTCTGGCGGGCGTATAAATAGACGTGGTGTTTTTTTGCGCGTGAATATCTAAATGTGAGTCTTTGGGCACTAGCGCGCTTACATCGGCAATTGCCACCCACAATAATATAGAGCCATCAGGGGCTTTTTCTGCGTAGGTAAGCTGGTCTAAGTCCATCGAGGTGTCGTTGTCAATAGAACACCATACATAAGAACGAAGATCTCTATTTTGTGGTTGGGGGCTGCTTGGTTGAGTAATTTGATCAAGCTGCTCCATTGCCTCAAAAGAAAATTCTGGCTCTAGACCTCGCTCAATAACTATTCGTTTAGCAATTTCTGCTAGTTGTGATGATGTGCTCACGGCTCACCTCAAAATAGAGCCTTTATACTGCTTAGCGTTCTTTTTTGGCGATGGAAATATGAAAGGCATGGCCTTTGAGAAGGGGCTTACAGCCATATTTTTTTCTGAGGTCTTCTAGCTCGCTAGATTGTACTTCTAATATGATGTAGGTGGCATTATGTGTATGTACGCGTTCTATTTTTATGGGAGTAAAGTGAAATGCCTGGCCAAGTTCAGTTGGCCGTACCCTCTCATCGCCATAAAACACGCTGATATGAGCCCCGGGAGATTGCATACCCCGATAATAGGGCGGCTTTTTAAACCCATGTGGCACATCAAGCATAGGAAATAACGTGTTAATATACCCACCATCTACCTGGAGGTAGACAAACCCGTCCTCTTTTTGTTTAAGAACACCAGAATGCGGAAGTTTGTCTGTAGCATACTCGACAACAGTGTGCTCAACAGAACTTTTATGAGGCAAGTAGTTCCAAACGACAAGGCAAATAATGCTAACAAGTGCATAAAGAATTTTCGTTTTCATACCCCGACTCTATCCTAAACCAACCAATTGAAGAAATCAAAAAGAAGGGGCTAAGATTTCCTGTACCTGAATTGTTGTGACAAAATGATGAAAAACTGTTTGAGAGTCCGGAGGACGACTGAGAAAAGCCCACCGTGACCGAAGGGAACGGTGGGAGTCGGTAAAAAGTATAAGAGCCCGGTTTAGGGCGACTCAATCACGTGATTCAATCGCCCTCAGCCGGGCTCTAAGGTGCTCTATGCCTATTCCCACCGTTCCCTGTGGTCACGGTGGGCTTTGTTCAGTCGTCCTAAAGAACTCTAAAACAAGAATTAGTTTTGTCTAACTATATGCTAGTGTTGAAAGCCTGTAACCTGTTTAGGGTTGTGGTGTCTTTGTGGGTTTGGGCCAATAGGAGTAATTTACTGATATCTATATTTGGAACTTGCTTAAGGACGGTAAAGGCATAGTCTAGGTGTTCACGTCTTACTTCGGGGTCATATTGTTTGTATGCCATTTCCATGAGTTTGTGTACGCCTTTAGCTACGCTTTCTATTGGCATATCCGGAAAGTATTGCAAGAGGACGTTAGCAAGAACTGTTTTGTTGTTCTGATAGCTGCTGAGCACATATTCTAACACTTGGCCCATGTCGCTGGCTTTTACTTTCTGTAAAAAATTGTCCAAAAGGTAAGTGGAGGTTTGAGGCGTTCGAGAATGTTTAAGGGCCTCTATAATACCTTCTGTAGACCAGTCATTGCGGGAGTCAACGATGAGTTTTATGACAGGTTTATTATCGCATGCAACGGCAAACTTTAGAGATTTTTCCATCGTCGCCAGTGGGCGGTTAGGGTTTCTAGCAAGGTAGAGTGCTGCCACTTCCTGAGAGTGTGTTTTAAGTGATACTGACCATCGCCTTGAAGCCTCGGCAAGATAGCCCATTGGTCCACCAATAATAATCATGCGATTGGCCTTTGCTGCATCATTTTGTGCGTTCACAGAAAAGGTTGTGAGGTTGCCAATAACCGGAATCATAGCAATAAGAGCAGCTGACCTATCTTTAGAAAGTACATGAATTTTTACATCGTCTGTCCAAGAAGTGTTGAGGGGCGCTGCAGCATTATTTACTTTATGCACAAGCTGGTAGAGGAGGATGCCGGCATTTTTTACAGTACTCACAACGGGAATATAGTCTGTTACGCGATCTATTGATTTTACTAATTTTAAGTAATTTGTCATAGAGTCCCCTTATTTTTTAAGAACTTACTATATATAAGAAATTAATTTAAGTAAATCTAAATTCTAAACGCTTGTGAAAAAAATTTACTTTTCAGTAGAGTTCTGGCAATAGAAAATTAAAACTTTGAAAAGAGGTGTTTTTTATGCAAAAACTGTATTCATGGTTTTTAGTGTAGCTAGGAGCGCTTTTAATAAGTTCGGTTCTTTCGGCAAGTACTGTGTATATACGTAGCGATGGGCCAAATGATGGCGATGGCAGGTCTTGGGCTACTGCGTTTAATTCTATTGATGCAGCAATTGCGAACATTCAAACATACCCAAATGACACAACCTTCTGGGTGGCAGCTGGTGTCTATTCACCACTAACTCCTTATTCTCCAGATGGTGTTTTAGGTGGGGCGGCAGGAAGTATGTTTGCTTCAGGCTTACAAACGTATGATTTACCAGATGGCGTAAAAATTTATGGCGGTTTTAAAGGAGACGAAAAAAGCCTTTCTGATCGACGCCAAATTCATAATCCAATTCTTGATGCATACGAGTATTGAACGTTCGCGGAAGTTGTGGAAGTGATTGTTAAAAAGGTATGTGGTCGAAAATTAAGAGCGGTAAAAAATTACCGCACTCCAGAGCGAGCTTACGCTCGCAAGCTGCAAATGCCCAAACTTGATCTCTTATTTTGGCCAGTAGGATGGCGTAGGTGCTGAAATTGAAATTTCAGCATGTGTGACAGGATGAGTAAACTTCATCGTATGGTGATGTAGAGCGATAGTATCTTGATAAAAGCCTTGGCGACTGTCATATTTTTTATCACCTGCGACCGGATGACCAATCGCATGAAACTGCGCTCGTATCTGATGATAGCGGCCTGTAACTAAGTCTACAGATACAAGTGAATTTCCTTTTATATTGGCAATCACCTTGTAGTGCAGTATAGATGGCTTGCCATCAGGCGCGACAAAGGCTTTATGATCATCATGCACAAGGTTGTGTGTAAGTGTACCCGTCTTTGGCATCACACTGCCTTCACATATGGCAAGATACGTTTTTTCAATTTTTCGCTCGCGCATCATCGCTTGCAGTCGGCTTAGGGCCTTTGAAGTTTTTGCAAAGAGCACAACCCCACTTGTTGGCTTATCTAGGCGATGAATAGGGTGTAGGTAGACGTTGCCGGGTTTATTGTGCGTTTTTTTGATGTAGGCTTTAGCCTCAATTTCTAGGCTGTGGCTGTTGTGTAAAGAGATTTGCGTTGCAAGGCCAGCTGGCTTATTAACGGCTAAGAGGTGGTTGTCTTCGTATAATACTTCAACCACTTCGCTGTCTCACAGCTTCGTATAAGATCAACGTTGTTGCCATGGCTACGTTTAAAGAGTCAGCCGCGCCAAGCATTGGGATGCGTACTTGGATGTCAGCTTCATTCTTTAAAGCATCGCTTAATCCTAGCTGTTCAGTTCCTAAGGCAACAGCAACGGCTCGTGTCATATCAACTTGTGTATAGAGTCCGGTTGCTTGCGGCATAGCAGCAAGAATCTGTATGTTATGTTTTTTGAGCCAGGCGATGACTTCTTGGGTTGTAGCTTCTACTACAGGCACAGTAAAGAGTGTACCGCAGCTAGCGCGTACTACATTTGGGTTAAAGATATCTGTACAGCGGTTGGCAACGATAAGTGCTGTAACGCCGGCAGCATCTGATGAGCGTAAAATGGTGCCTAAATTACCTGGTTTTTCAATAGCTTCAGCAATGACAAATAATGGTGTTTTATTTTTGGCTACTAGGGCATCGAGTGTTGATAGGCCTTTACGCTCTTGCTTTGCTACGCCAATAAGGCCATCAGGGCGGTCACGGTATGACATCTTATGAAACACCTTGATAGACGTTTCGATAATCTGGCAGCCGGTAGATCTTGCTCGCTCGATAAGTTCAGGCTCATTTTCACCCAAAAAAAGCTCTGGGCAGATAAAGAGGCGGATAAGGGGAGCTTTGCCATCTAGTGCACGTAACAGCTCGCGGTAGCCTTCAATTAAAAAAAGCTCAAGCTTATCGCGTGAATTTCTATCACGAAGATGCACAACTTCTTTGATGCGCTCGTTGTCTACACTTGTAATAAGAAGGGTGTTGTTATTCATAAGATGGCTCAGGCGCTCGCTTTGCTAGCATGATGCCAATAGCATATCCAATAGAAGATAAGATAAGAGGGATAAATAGGCCGATAGTGCCATGAGAAAAGAGTTTTTCTTCTACAAAGCCCACACAGCCAAAGAGGCATGATAATTTTGCCGCAAGTAGCAAGTTTTTGCAGCGGTCTTTTAAGAATACAGCAGAAACAAGCGGGACAAAAAGACAGCCCACAGCCAGTTCATAGCTTGCAATCATCCAGCCAAAGATATTTGAAGAGAGTGTTGAGCCAATAAGCGCTACAATACCTGTTGCAAAGGTGATGAGGCGAGGTTTAGATAGGCCGCCAAAGTCATTAGCAATATTTGAGCTGATGGCAGATAACAGTGAAGATGCTGTTGAAATAACAGCTAGCAATACTGCACAAGCAGCAGCAGAAAAGATCACGCTATTAGTTGATAGTGATATAGCTTCCATAAAGCGGCTAGTTGAGATGACATCTTGCGGGCTTTGGCGGCTTACCAGGCCAAAATAGACCGGGATAATGGCTAAGCAAAAGAGCACAAGAGATGCAGCAAGCGCCCCACGAGTTACTGCCTGCTGGTTTTTGCCGGCAAAGCAGCGCTGCACCATGTCTTGCTCAATAAACATAAATAGAAATGGCATTACTAATAGTGCCAAGAGTTTTGGAGAAAACTCGGTCCAGTCACCGCTAGTTACACTAAATGCCGCTTCTATTGGAGGAGAAGAGGGTTGGCATAAAGTATAGCAAAAGGCACCAAGGAGTATAGCAATCATTAAGGTAGCTTGAAGTAAGTCAGTCCAGACAACGGCTAAAAAGCCCCCTTGTGTGGTGTAGAGAATAACAACAAGCCATGAGGCCAAAAAGAGCCACTGGCTATCTAGGCCCATAGAGCCCATAAATTTTTTTAAGGCAACAGCCTGAGCAATCAAAATTCCCGTCAGTGCCAATATAGAGAGCGCGGCAGCAAATTTCTTAAGATTTGGGCTACCATAGTATGTCTCAAAAAGATCAGACGCTGTTGTAAGCTTTAGGCTCTGGAGCTTAGCGCCAAACCCAAGGCCCAATGCTAAAAAGCCAAGCGCCTGGCCAAGGGAGTAGAAAATACCAAAAAAGCCATGTTCAAATGAGGCTTCGGCTGTGCCTAATATAAACCCGCCGCCAACTTGTGTGGCAACAAAGGTCATCATAAGTAAAAACCAGCCCAAAGAGCGGTCGCCAAGGTAGTAGTCGCTAGATTTTTTAGCGGTTTTTGAAAAAATAAATCCCACAACAAATGAGACGGCAAGTACAGCAATAAATGGAATAATGGAATAGTAATTCATGACAAAATTTTACGAAAATTTGCCTAATACTTCAACGAAAAAGGATGTTTAAATAATAATTTACGATAACGGTTGTGAAAAAATACAAAATACAATTTTCACCGCAGAGAAAAAACAGAGAGCAAGAGAGAGAAAACCGCTTCGCGAATGTGAATACGCTCCATTCGCGAAGCGGTTTTCCTCAGCGTTCTCTGTTTTTTCTCTGCGGTGAAAATTGTATTTGTATTTTGAAAAAAGAATGGTTCTTGAATCATATCTTTATACCCGGTATTCTTTAGCCTTATGTACCGTAATGAGTTAGAACAATCACTATCTGATGCCATTTTGGCAATACAGCAGCTAAAAGATGAGCATAACATGTTGTTTATTCAACAGGCAGCTCACATGATAGCTACCTGTTTTGTCAACGGCCACAAGCTTATTTTGGCCGGTAACGGCGGAAGTTTATGTGATGCGAGCCACTTTGCCGAAGAGCTCACGGGCCTTTTTAGAGAAAAACGCCGCGCACTTCCGGCTATAGTGCTCTCAGAGCCCGGACATCTCACCTGTGTTGGCAATGACTTAGGCTATGAAAAAGTCTTTTCTCGCGGAGTAGAGGCCTTTGGTAAAAAAGGTGATGTCTTTATTGGCCTTACTACAAGCGGCAATTCTAGCAATATTATCCATGCCTTCACCCGTGCTAAAGATTTGGGCCTGCAAACGATAGCATTTTTGGGTAAAGACGGCGGCCAGCTTAAAGGCGTGGCTGACTTAGAACTTATTATTAGTGGCTTTACATATTCTGATAGAATCCAAGAAGCTCACATGACAGCTATTCACATTATCATCGAACTTATGGAGCGCGAGCTATTTGAATCACACACGCTCGTGAAAACGCTATATGAAGGCGCCTCGGTGTAGCTACTATTTTGATCTTATATCAAAACGCAAAAAAGGCAGTATTGCCACCATTTTGCGCTTTTTACTTTTTCTCTTAAGCCTCATTTTTGGCTTGGGTATATTCCTCAGAAAAATACTGTATAAAAAACCCTATCGCCCCAAAGCCTTTACTATTTCTATTGGTAATATTGTAGCCGGTGGTACGGGTAAAACACCGTTTGCTATATTTTTAGCACGCTCTTTACATTCATCCGTTGCCATAGTAATGCGTGGCTACAAAGCTAAAGTAGAAAAAGAAAAAGAGTCATTTGCGTTTCAAAAAGATGCCAGCCCTGCTTTTGTAGGAGATGAAGCCTGCCTGATAGCAAAGCACGTGCCAAATGCCTTTGTCATATGTGGCAAAAGCAAAGTAGCAAGTGCAAAACTCGCTGATAGCATGGGCATTTCTACACTCGTAATTGACGACGGCATGCAGCATATAGCTCTTGCCCGCGATGTAGAAATAGTAATGCTTGATAGCCTAAACCCTTTTGGCTACGGCCACCTGTTGCCACGGGGGCTTTTGCGTGAGCAAGTAAGTGCATTAAACCGAGCAGATCTTATAGTGCTCACATGCCGCAACGGTATAGATGTAGCACCATCAGTTGAAAACATCATCCGTACACACACAAATGCCCCAATCTGCAAAATTCGCTACACCCAAACCGGCATCTTTGACCTATATGGCACACAAGTCATTCTAGATCCAAACACCAAAGTCTCGGTATTTTGCGCCATAGCAAAACCAGATCAGTTTGTAGCTACAGTAGCTACTTTGGGCTTAGATATAGTCCACACAGCATTTTTGGCCGATCATGCGCCCTTCACCCAAGATGCCCTCTCAAAACTAGCAAAAAAAGCCCAAGAGGCCGGCGCCACCTGCCTCATCTGCACCGAAAAAGACGCCGTCAAACTCAACCGCAATCACTTGTTTACTTTACCTATCTACTACATCCAAGTAGAGGTAGAACTCATGACCCCCGATGTCTGGCAAACATTTTCAAACACATACTTATACAAATAAACAAGTAAGACTTTAGCTCATAAGACCTGTGAAAAAAAGGAATGGGTTGAAAGAGCGAAGCTTTTTTCGATTGTCAACTTAAGCTAGTTTAAACTAAAAAATAACAGAATCTGGTAGGATCCATACAAAACGATAGGTAATTTTATCCTTATATCGTTCTATCATTATTATCGGTTCTGTTTTTTTTGATCCTGCCAGCGTTATTGGTTTGTTGAATTTTATAAAGGTTTTTTCTGCTGTTGAAAAGCGAATTCCTGGTAAAACCATTATAGTAAGTGATGGCGGATCATCAAGGCCTGGTGTATTTATGGCTGCATTACTTACTTTTCAGCTTTTAGAAAAACAACCAGATAAGCAATTTTTTGATTTTGCTGCTTTAGTGCGTGGGCTGAGACAACAAAGAGCCTCTTGTATTGGATCAGAAGCTCACGCATATGTTTTTCTACAGGTTCTCCAACAATATTTAAGGAATAGAGATGTATAGAGAGCTATTTAGCAATAATAGTCGATGTCAAGATAGTCTACTCAAGATTACTGATCCATTAAAGGTTCATTTTGGAATCGACATATTTTGGTATGGCTGCTTGAAAGAAAATGGTGATTTTATAAACATCTGTAATCGTCCAGAAATGTATGAATATGGTTGGGAGCAAAACTGTTATAAACTCGTGCCATATCTGATTAATCCTGCACGATTAGAATCTGGATCATTGTATGTTCAGTGTGATGGTCAGTATAGAAAAGCACTGGATAAGTTAGAAGAAAGGCTTCTGCCTTACCATTCTTTAGTTCGTATCCGAAAAGATGCTCAGGGAAGAGCTTGTTTCTTTGGGTTTGCTTCTACAAAAGACATTCCATCTCTACCTGCTTTTTATTGCAATAATCAGCCTATCCTCAATAAGTATGTGGACTATTTTTTGGAGTCATCTGTTGTTACACATGCCTCAAAAGCTGTGATAAATCTTGCAAAGCTAAAGGGGGAAGAGCTTTTTTTTGGTAAAGCTCTTCCCTCTATCCAAAACATTCGTTTTCTTGAAGAGATTGGTGTTGATCCTCTTTTACTGAAGAATGCACACAAGCTGTCTTCAAGAGAAAAAGAGGTGTTACTAGGACATTATGAACGTAAAAACTCAACTCAGCTTGCTGAAGAGTTTGGTATTACGTTTAGAACAGTACAATTTTATCTAGCAAACGCGAAAAATAAATTAGGAATTATTTCTCGCGCTGAGCTAGATAAGGCAGTTGATATTCTAAAAATTGCCGGTTTTCTCAAGTAGTCTATCCCTAATGAGTGTTACTCGTTCTTCAACGGGTGCTGAAGCAACGCGTATTACCGTAAAACCCAACTTTTTGTAGCTTTCTTCAAGGCGCATCTCAAGAATAAGAGATTCTTCTTGATCTTCGCAGCGAATTTCATTTTGGTCAGAAAACCCAAGGTTTTCGAGCAAAAAGACTGTTTTGTGATAGTAGTCTTCGTTCACAACATCTTGTACAGCCTTTATAAGCTGAGGCGTTGGTTCACAACCTAAATGTAGGCAGTAGGTAAAGGTGTCTATCTGGCTACGATCAAAAAATACAAGCTCTACGTTCTTGGCTAATGCTTCTTGGTATCTTTGTTTTTGTAGGGCGATGATTTTTTCTCGAAAACCATCTTTAGCCCAGGGTTCTGTTATTCCTAAGGCAAGCTCATGAGCAATAACATCAGTTGCTGCCTCATCTACAACCGCCATGCCCATTGATTTAAAAACATTTTTAGTTGTGGTTTTGCCAACAGACGGGCCGCCAGTTATAATCACACGTTTTTGTTTTACATTTTTGCTAATATATTGATCAATGGTTCTGCCAACATTTTTGAAGTTGCAAAGAGACAATTTGTGCCAGAGCTTTTGGTCGATAAACGTTTTCCATCCTTTATCCCACAGTGCCTGTTTTGTATCGGCATCTTTTCTTGAGGGGTTAAATAAATAGCGTTTAGGGCCGTTTACTGGATTAAAGTAGTGATCTTTAAACTTCTCTACCTCTTTTTGAGTCATCCCGCCCTTACGCTCTATTTCCTGTTGTAAAAGATCGATAAATTCTCCCACAGAGAAGAAGGTAAGATAGGCTCCGTTGTACAGAGTCTCTGGGTTGTTTTCGCCTCTCATATTGTACAGGCCTGTAACTGAAATATCTCGCGCTAGTAAATTTGTCACCTGCTCCCAACTTTGAACTCCGCCTTCTAAACATAGGCAAGAATCGCTTAGACCATCTGATGAGGCAGTATCGCCGCCAAACTTCACATCTGGATAGACGAGATAAAAGTTTTTAACAGCTGTAGAAATACTGCATTTCCATTCACGTATAGCCATGGGTGTGTGAAAATCAACTACGTTTGCAATGGCTTTACTTAGTCGTTTTGGGTCATTTTCGAGCCAATTGGTAACTAGTTGATTGACTTCACAGCATCCACTTGCATCAGTTGCCTTGCCGGTATATCCCCATAAAAGGAGATCGTTTTCTGAAAGGTGCTCTCGTAAAAATTTCATCCCCACGGCTGTTCCGAGGGGCGAAAATCTTGCAGAATCGCCAATTACCTGAACAATTTTTGTTGTTGGATTGAGTCTAAGTTGGTGTAAAATCTGTCTACGAACTTCTTGAAAGTCTAAATGCTCTTGCCCATTTTTATGCACGCCAAAAAAGCGTTTATTATTCTGCTCTAAAAATTGAAGCCCACCTGTTCCTGCAAGCATCATTCCTTGATTTTTCTGAAATGCTGTTGCGGCAGATGTAATTTCCGCTGCAATATCTTTGTTTTCAATATTACTAGTATGTAACTCTTTAGATAATATATTAGATACTGGATTACACATAAAATTCCTTATATTTAGCGATTATGTTTAAAATTCTAAATTGTTGATTTAATAAAAGATACTGTATGAGATACGGTAGTGTGCAAGTTAGTGGATTTATTGCGGCAGTATTGGCTACAACGGATGCGATTTAGACAATGCATTGAACCGCAGAGAAAAATTTGAATTTTTTAATTTTACTCTGCGTTCTCTGTATTTTTCTTTGTGGTTAACTTTTATTCTTTTAAATCGCGTCAGTTAAGTTGACGCCGTTGGATCGGGAGTATTTCGTTTGGTGACGATGAAGGCGTCTTCGTAGGTTGTTGGCAGCTGTTGAAGGGTGTCATTTGATATGCCAAGAGAGGCTGCAAGAACCGTGTCTGGGAACGATTTTATGCTGGCGGAGAAGCCGATGTCTTTTGGCATGGCTTGATCAAAAAATATGAGGATGTTTAATGACTCTTGGTTAGACAAGTTTTCGATGTGGTGAGGGTAGGCTTTTGGGATAAAGTAGATGTCTCCTGCTTGCATTTCATACGTGTCAACGGCGCCTGATGGGGACAAAATTGACATTCTGCCTTTGCCTGATTGTATGTAACCAAGTTCTGCCGTTTCTGGGTGCCAGTGTGGCTCTCTCATGCCTGTTTTTGTAAGTTCTAGTAGATAAAGAGCCTGTCTTGTAAGGGCAGGCCATACGTTGTTTCTGGCCACTTTGGCATTGCCACCAGAGTTTGAAATGAGGGGAGCGCTACTTGCTAATGGGTATTGGTAGGGTGAGACATACTTATTATCATTTTCAACTGAAGTTTTGTCTGCAACCTGAGCAATAACTGGATTACTTAATGGGCGTTTTATAGTGCTCAATACTGAGGCCTCAAGACCATAGGTATTACCCAACACAGCGTTAGAAAACATATTGAACGCAGGGGAGAGCTCAAAGTCTTCTGGCTCTTCATTTGAAAACTGTAAAATGCAAATAGCTTGATCCTCGCCTGAGTTTTCTAGTGAGTGAAGAGCGCCTGATGGAATAAAAAAGGCATCGCCTTCTTCTACCAAAAAGGTTTCTTTTTGATTGCCTGTGGCAAAGATTGAAATGAGCAATTTTCCCTCTACACAGTAGCCTAACTCATCGGCATTGGCATGCCAGTGGGGTGCGCGCACTGCCTGTTTTTCTAGCACCAGTTTATAAAGCGACATGTTTTGAAGCGCGGGGAAGTTGCTTTTTGATGCAATGACTCTATAACCCGCGGCTGTCTTATTTTGTGGGGCAACTTGACTTAAACGAAAATGGTGTGAGTTCATGATTGACCTACAGTTTTAGGGCGAGTGTTAAGGCATCTTTTGCAGAAAGCCGAGTATCAGGATTAGATTGAACCATTTGATAAATCACGATGTCCAGCTGTTCTTCTTTTGTGGGATTTTTTTTCTGAAGAAGGGCTTTTAGTGGTACATCTATTTGCTCTATTATGGCGTTTTTATAGGCTTCTTTGTGCTCGTACTCAATGGCATTACCCTTAGGTGGGATAAACTTAAACCAGGTGGGGTCATTGGCAAGTCTTGCGCGTAAAAGGGTAAGACCCAATCCCCACACGTCGGTTTTTTCATAGTCCTCACCAGAGCCAAAGTTTTTTACGCCAAAAAGCTCTGGAGCTGAATATTTACGTGTGCCATAACGGCCACATTTAAAAAATTCTATTACTCTTTCATCGTCTATTTTGCCTGATAGGCCAAAGTCGATGATACCTGCGTCATCTAGGGTGTCCTTCATCAGAATATTATCGCATTTCAGGTCTACATGCAGGTAGCCTTTACTGTGGATGTAGGTAAGTGCATTCAGAAGAGTTTTGGTAACCTTTATAAGTGCTTCAAGGCTTAGTGTCTTGGCTTTGGCAGGGACAGAAAAATTGCAAATGGCAAAATCAGAAAAATAGGTGAACTTTTTTTTATTGTTTTTTTCTTTTATATATTTATCGCCATGATGCACGCGCCAAATTCCTGGATGTCCTTGAAGCTCTTGTGCAATGTGGTATTCTCTACAAACCGAGCCCCGAGTTTCAGCGCTAAGAATATCTAGCGTTGTAGCTTGCGCCACAACAGTTGCTTGCTTTAAGTTTTGCAGCATCAAAGCTTTTGAGATGCTTTTAACACCTGTTACAACCACTCTTTTTGTCTTATTGCCTTTTTGGCAGATAAACACTCTTCCTTCGCTATCAGAAAATAGTGTGCGCGGAAGCCCTAAAAGCGCATTTTTTTTAACCCTGGGCCCAATTGAGGGGTTGTTTGCCAAATACCAAGCAAGCTGGATAGATTCTTGTGGTGCAAAGAGGCCATCTTTTTGAATTAATTGATAGAGTGCATCTACTTTGGCAACACCAGTTTTAGCGGTCGGATCTATTGTAAAAAGTGAGTGTAGAAGATGCGGTACATCTGCTTGGTTTTTTTGGATGTGTGTGGCAAGTGTTGCGGAGAGTACTTTTTTTTGCTTGGCTAATTTTGAGCTAAAAAAGTGCTGTAAACTAGACAGCTCGTTTAACGGTCCATATACACTGCAAATTGGCACGCGGAGCCAGCTAAAGCGACAGCGCTTATGAATAGTGATAGCTACATGTTTAGAAAGGCTTTTGATGAACTGGGTAAGCTCATAGAGCTTTTCAAGGCTTTCAATTTCATCGGCTTTTTTTAGCTGCAAAAGACGCTGTATAGTTATTGCAGTTTTCCCGTTGCCAAGAGCCTTTTCTTGGGCTAATAGCGCGGAGTCATCGCCTATCACATAGTCTTTGTTAGCAAAATCAAATATACCAATCGCCATATTATTCTACCGTTGTCCGGCTAAATCCGGGTTGTCCATTAAATGTTGCAAGTGACTCATGGCCCGTAATGGTAATGTGTAGACTCTCAAGCTTTTTAAGCAGGTAGATTGTGTCGCTAAGAGCTACGCTACCTTTTGCCATAAAGCGCAGGCGCAAGAGGTCTGTCACAAACGTTTCTGGGTGTTTTATGGGCCAAACTATTGAGCCGCGGCTGGCAATTTCTTGGAGTGAAAAGGGCTCTATATTTTGAATTTTTTTGGCTAATTCATCGGGCGTAAGTTTTGGGCTGTCTACAAAAACATCTACGCCTACAAGTTCTCTCTTTTCGGCTTTTGGTTTTTTTGTAGCTTTAGATGACAACGCTTTTGCTGGAGATTTTGCGTAGTGTACCGCTTTTAGAGTTTCGGGCTTTTGGCCAAGGCGTTTGATTACGGCGTTGGCAAATTCTGTTGTGCCTACCTTTTCGCGGCTTATTTTTTCGTCGTAAATATCATAGGTGTGTATGCCCTCTTCTAGTGTTTTTAGCCAGGCGTTATGTACAGATTCTGCAATTTCAGGTTTTCCAATATGAACCAGCATCATAACAGCTGCTAACAAAAGCCCAGATGGATTTGCCATATTTTGGCCGGCTCGCCTTGGGGCAGACCCATGGATTGCCTCAAACATTGCAAAGCTGTCGCCAATATTGGCAGAGCCTGCTAGCCCCACGCTTCCTGCAATTTGCGCCGCTACATCAGAGAGTATATCGCCATACAGGTTTGGCATGACGATGACATCAAAGTTTTCTGGCGTGTCTGTCATTTTGGCAGCGCCAATGTCGATAATCCAGTGTTCGTTTTCGATAGTGGGGTATTCTTTAGCAATATCTTCAAAGGTTTTATGAAATAGCCCATCTGTCATTTTTAAAATATTATCTTTAGTAAAGCAGGTGACTTTTTTGCGGTTGTTGTTTTTTGCATATTCAAAGGCATACCTCACGATTTTTTCACAACCTGGCCGTGTGATCATTTTGAGTGCGTGGTAGCTATCATTTGTTGGGCGATATTCTAGGCCGGTATATAAATCTTCTTCGTTTTCACGGACGATGACTAAATCCATCTTGGGGTATTTGGTGTCAACACAAGGGTAGTAGGCAACAGAGGGCCGGATGTTGGCATACAGGCCAAAGGCGGCGCGTATGGTAACGTTTAAGCTGCGGTAACCCCCACCCTGAGGAGTGGTAATTGGTGCCTTGAGGAACACGCCGCATGAGCGTAAAACATCCCAGCTTTTGGGCTCAATTCCTGACTTATGACCGTTTAAATAGACTTTTTCTCCAACCGCAATTTCATGAAAGGTAAGATTTGCACCCGCGGCAGTAATAATATCTAGTGTGGCCTTCATAATTTCTGGGCCGATACCATCGCCATGTGCTACTGCAATATCAATTTTTTCCATAAGACACCTCGTAAAGCCCACCATTTCTAAAATTCCATTTAGTTTCTACTATTTTTTTAAAGCGTCTGAGAGATTTATTTTTTAATATCACAAAAAGCTCCTAAGCTGCAAAATGTTATAGGTAATTTAAGGACGATATATGCAACCACTCGTAAGCCAAAGTCTAGATCTTGTAGAAGAGCTCTTTCTTCAGTCGCAAAGTCATTTAGCCTATTTTTTTGAAAAGCTAAATCTTGATGCCCTCAGATGCGTTGTGAGCCATCTTCTTGACTGTACTGGCACGGTGCATTTAAGCGGAGTGGGCAAAAGCAGTATCGTTTCTCAAAAAATATCTATGACATTGAACTCGTGCGGCATTAAGTCAGGCTTTTTATCGCCACTTAACGCGCTGCATGGTGATATTGGTATTGTCTCAGAAGGAGATACAGTCTTGCTTCTTAGTAAAAGTGGCGAAACTGATGAACTTTTGAACTTATGCCCCGCGCTACGTAACAAAGGCGCCAAAATTATCGCTGTAGTGTCAAATCCGGATTCTCGCTTGGCTAAAGCCAGCGATCTTTTTATTGTGCTACCAGTCGCCAAAGAGCTCTGCCCGTTTGATCTTGCACCTACAACATCTACGACTGTACAGCTTTTGTTTGGTGATCTTGTAGCTATTGCCTTAATGCGCTCTAAAAAGGTCACAATAGATAGCTTTATTTTAAATCATCCGGCAGGCCAAATTGGCAAGCGCCTCACTGTAAAAGTATCAGATCTTATGGTTCGAGGATCGGCACTTCCCGTGTGCGGTACAAAAGAACTTTTAGTAAATGTGTTAGTAGAGCTTTCTAACAAGAAATCTGGCTGCATTATGATTGTAGATGAGGAGATGACCCTTCTTGGAGTATTTACAGACGGGGATTTACGCCGCGCTCTACAAAAGCACCAGGCAGAGGCTTTGTCACTACCTATTGAAGCGCTTATGACAAAAACACCCCGCACAATTGCTCCAAACGCCATGGCCTATGATGCTATGCAGCAGATGGAATCTAATCAAAAGGGAGCCATTACATCACTTGCTGTTGTTGAAGGCACCAAATTAGTGGGGCTGATACGCCTTCACGACATCATACAGTCGGGGTTATAGCATGTTTTTACCATATACTATTGCCATTGGACTTGGGCTTCTTACTGGGCTATTCCCACAGCCTCTTTTGTTTAGCCTTGCTACGTATGTCTCTGATGTGTTTATGAACTTGCTTAAACTTGTCAGCACGCCTATTTTGTTTTTGTCTATCGTTACTGTAGCCTCAGGTATGGAAAATATGAATGCCATGGCTCTGATGGGTAAAAAAGTAATTAAATACACTATTATTACTACTATCTTAGCGGCTTCACTTGCCTTGGCTATCTTTTTGATTATAGATCCGGTAGGTGCTGCAACTGTTTTAAAAAGTTCAACTACAGCTCCCGTTGCTGCCACTCAAGGCAATTACTGGAAGCACCTTTTAGATATTGTCCCGTCAAATATCGTACAGCCTTTTGCTACCAATAACATTATAAGCGTGCTGATTATTGCCTTTATCATGAGTTTGGGCATGTTTGCTATAGCTCCAGCTCAGCGACAGGTACTTCATGGCGTGTTTTCAGCCTTCTATAGCCTCTTTATGAAGATAACGGGTGTGATAGTGCGCTTTGTCCCCATAGCGCTCTGGGCTTTTATTGCGCTCTTTGTGCGTGATTTACAGCAGGGTCTTGATATCACAACGATTGGGTTGTATTTAGCCTGCGTAATTTTAGCTAATGTCATTCAGGGTGTAGTGATTCTTCCGGCAATTTTAAAAGCTAAAGGAATAGCGCCTATAACACTCGCCAAAGCCATGTTCCCAGCCCTTACAGTGGCATTTTTTACAAAATCATCAAGTGCTACAGTGCCATCTGCAGTACGGGCTGCCCAAGATAGAGCCAATATTGATAGTAAGGTGGCAGGATTTGCCTTTCCACTATGCACAAGCATTAATATGAATGGCTGTGCGGCCTTTATTTTGATCACGGTGCTCTTTGTATCAATGCTTAACGGCATCACCTTTAGCGCCTTTGAACTTGTGTTGTGGGTGTTTATGGCAACTCTTGCGGCCATTGGCAATGCAAGCGTACCTATGGGCTGTTTTTTCTTGTCAGGTGCCTTCTTAGCAGCTATGAATGTGCCTCTCAGCATCATGGGAGTGATCTTGCCATTTTATGCGTTCATTGATGCTCTAGAAACATCACTTAACGTCTGGTCAGATTCTTGCGTTGCGGCCATCGTTGATAAAGAGCTCAAAAGTACACCAATTCCTGTTTTTGCAAAAAATTAATCTTGGGTTAACTTCTTCTTAATCAAGAAGATCTTAAATAACCTTTCTAACTAATAAATAGGAGAAAGGTTATGAGTTTTTTAAAAATACCAGGATTCGGAATATGGAACGAGCCACTACCAGATGTCCTATCATACGGCACAAGCCAGGCGCTCACATGGGCCAAAGACAAGCTAATACAAGCCGGCACAAGTGATCCGGAACAGGCGACTGAGCAAGTAGTCCCAGAAACACCGCCTGAGGTTCAAACAGGCGATCAAAACCTAGTAATCCAGCTAGCAACGCCCCACAGCGTAGTCCTAGAACAAACCCTAGCCAATGTAGAAATCCCAGATACATCAAAAGATGAAGAGCTAGCGCGCGAGTTGGCAAAACAAGAAGAGCTCCCTCCGCCACCTTACGAACCCCCAAAACAAACCCAAACAAAGAAACTAGAAAAAAAGCCCGATCAAGTTGAGACCTCATCCAAAAAGTCAAAACACCATCATCACCATTATCACAAACACCACTCCAGCCGTTCCCATAAAAATAAATAATAATAAATTTTTATCCTAAGAGAGCTATCCCCACAGCTCTCTTAGGAATAGTGTACGGTTTTTTCGTTTTAGAGTCCGATTTCGGACGACTGAGTAAAGCCCACCGTGACCGCAGGGAGCGGTGGGAATAGGATAATCTAAAAATGGAGCCCGGCTGATGGCGATTGAATCACGCGATTGAATCGCCCTCAGCCGGGCTCCAGGGAAATTGAAACATATTCCCACCGTTCCCTTTGGTCACGGTGGGCTTCGCTCAGTCGTCCGAAATCGGACTCTAAAACAAATTTCTATAGATCTCTCTTTTCCCGATGAGCTCTAGTAGGCTTGGTAGGAAAAAATAACAAAAATTTAGTTAAGAGAGACGTGTTGGTTGCGCCATTTGTCTAATAGCAAATAGGACGCATGGCTGAAATAGGGCAAAAATAGGTCCACACCATATTCCTTGCGGCATCTTTCTGAAACGCCATCTATAGGCGCTTTGAGGCGAAAGGCAAGGCCGTAGTCTTTGCCGTTATCTACAAAGTGAAAAGAATCGATCTGCTCCCACGCTAGCGTGAAGAGGGCTTTTTTTGCCTGATAAAACGATAGAGTGTTTTCGTTGCTGTGTAGAATGTCGGGGTTGCTTTCTTGTTTTTTGAGTTTTTGATGGGGGAGTATGCCAAAGCCGGCAGCACTTGATCCAATGAGCCATGACCATATGCCAAGAGGGGTAAATTCAAAAAGTGGCAATAAAATTTCAGATGCGCAAATAAACAGCACCGCTGCTAGGGCAACTTTCCACCCCAGCTTTGTTGTTATCTTATGTGCTTCTGGCCGTATGGCTGTACGAAGGTACAAATCTGTCATAAAAGACTCCTCTTTTTGCACCATACTCAAAATCCTGAATATTTTGCTTCAATTAAGACGCTTTCTATGCTAAAACCTCTTACTCAAGAAGAGCTTTCGAGTTTGGACATTTACCGAAGGCCTCTGGAGTACTGTAAAAATTACCGTATTCCCGAGTAACTGTTTTCAATATAGTTTTTCACTCTCGAAGAGAGTGATGGAAGGTAGCCCAGGCCACCGAAGGTGTCCTGGGGGATAAAATAAGGGGTTATATAGCACTCTCGAAGAGAGTGCTGCTGTGGAGATGTCTTTCTGCAGCACTCTCTTCGAGAGTGCTCATTTATTTATTCCTTTTGTCCCAGGACACCTCCGGTGGCCTGGGCTACCCTCCATCACTCTCTTCGAGAGTGAAATTCTACACCTTATAGGCTACGTTTAGAAAGGAACATAATGATAGAACACATGAGCATCTACAGTAACTGGATTATCGCCATTTTTACCCTTGGCTACCTGATGATCATCTTTGAGCATCAAATAGGGATTAATAAAGCCACAAGCGCGCTATTGATGGCTGTTGGCTGCTGGTCTTTGCAGTTTGCAGATGTTTCATTGTTAAGTGAAAATACGCGCCACCTTTCAGAAAATTTGGCAAGTGTGAGCCAAGTGGTGCTCTTTTTGCTCGGAGCTGTAACTATTGTAGAAACAATAAATGCGCATGGCGGCTTTAGTATTATTGCTAATTTTGTACGCGTATCATCTAAAAAGCTGTGCCTTTGCTTAGTTGCGCTCTTAAGTTTCTTTTTGTCTGCTGTACTTGATAACCTTACCACTACCATAGTCATGGTCATCTTATTGCGCCGTATTATCACCCACACGCAAGATAGAATTATCTTTGGTTCGGCCGTTGTGATTGCCGCAAACGCAGGTGGTGCCTGGACGCCTATTGGAGACGTTACAACAACAATGCTCTGGCTAGGTGGGCAAGTTACTACCATGCCGCTCCTTCAAAAGCTGTTTCTACCAAGTTTTACCTGTCTTGTTGTATCTGTTGCGGCATTATGCGTGTCTGTTCGTGGCAAAATTCAAAATTCAGTCATTGAAAAGACCGTTGTTGAGCATAAAGGCGAACTTGTCTTGGTGTGCGGCATACTCTCATTAATCTTTGTGCCTATATTTAAGATGCTTACAGGCCTGCCGCCTTTTATGGGTATTTTATGCTCCATGAGCTTTATGTGGCTGTTAACTGACTTTATTCATAAGCCAGAAGAGCGCATGCACTTACGTGTCACATCAATTTTTCCCAAAGTTGACTTATCAAGTATATTTTTCTTTTTGGGGATTCTCTTAAGCGTTGGTGCATTAGAGACGGCTGGTATTTTAAAAGAGCTAGCTATCTGGTTAGATGGCCAAGTGCCTTCAAAAGTAGCTGTCGCGTCTATTATTGGGGTAGCATCTGCCGTAATAGATAACGTCCCACTTGTTGCTGCCACTATGGGTATGTATGATTTAGCAACATATGCACCAGATCATCCATTCTGGCTGCTGATTGCATTTTGTGCAGGTACTGGTGGTAGTATGTTAATTATTGGGTCGGCCGCAGGCGTCGCTTTTATGAGCTTAGAAAAAGTAGATTTTTTTACAGATGTCAAAAAAGCCGCCCTGCCCGCACTTTTAGGCTATATTGCAGGTATATCCGCATACCTATTTTTTTCGTAAAACAGCCTTCTTAATAGGTTTTGCGGCGCTTTTAAGGTTTATTGATTCAGCAAATGTGAGCACTTGTTTAGAAAGTTCATTTACACGCTTCTCTACTCTAAAGACCTTAAAGGCAAACGTTATGAGCCCTTTGCGTATTTGAGTAAACACAATAGCCACACCGCTTTTGATCTTATTGAGGCGGCTATTTTTATGTGGCTTTTTAGATTTTTTAACAGCCAGCTTAGCAATCAAACCATCTAGGTCTTCTGAAATTGTATCGATTGTTTTTGCAATGGTTTCTTGATGCTTTGCTAAACTTACCCTTTCTTTTTCCTGCTTTTCTAGAGCGGTTTTGGGGTCTTGAGCTACAAAATTGAAGGCTTCATGCCCCACTTCTTTATCTTCCCAGTTACCGGCAGGGCTTAATTTTGTACAAATCTTCTTAAGGGCATTGTTTAGTTGGGCATTTAAATCTATTGTGGCAAGCTTGTGCACAATCTTAGGTCCCTCATTTTCAACTTTTTTAAGTATTTTCTTTTCTATTTTTGTTAAAAGAGGGGATTTTACGTGTTTGATAAACTCTTTGGTTACACCCACGAGGTTCTTATTAAACTGCTCTTGTTGGGGGTAGGGCTCTCGGCTTTCTGCTTCTTTTGTCTTTGTAGAGGACTTAGTGGAGTCGGTTGAAAGCATCTTCTTAAGCTTTTGTACAGCAGTGGCTAGCAGCTTATACTTTGTTATGTCAGAGGTTGCTTTATCGTATAACTTCGTAATCTGGCGCGGAATGGCTTTTTCTTGAATTTGGATAAAGGCTGTTTTTTCGAGCCACCCTTGCAGGCTCACAGGTATTTCTATTTCTGTAGCCCCACCCGGAAATAAGGTCTCTATGAGACTGTGTTGAATAGATGTAATAAATTCATCATGCTCAAAGAGATTGGCTGACTTTTCATCATAGGAATCCGGCGCAGAAATTTCTTCTATAATATTGCCCATGATGTCGTTTGCGAGAGTAACAAGAAAAAAGGGATCTTTTTCTTTTGTGGCGTGTAAAAGTGAGACGCCTCTTGTCATGGCATTTAAGATATTTACTTCAAAGGTTTCCTCTAGAAGGCCTGTGTGCTTGGAGAGGATGTATAAAAAGCCTGTCCCTGCATAGTTTAGGATGAGTTTTTCATCTTTTACAGTTACAAACTTCTTAATGCTCCCGGCTGCATCTGCAGCGGTGAGTTTATCAAGATTTGATAAAAGATAAGTAAAGGTATGGATTTGGTTTTTAGCTATTACTTTGGCAGTCTCACTGGCAATGTTTGCACCTGTGAGTCTAAGCAAGTCACTTTGATACTGAGCAATTTTATCGGAATAGACACCTGCAACTGGAAACACTCTCTTATCAACTTCTTCTATAGCCTTTTTGGCTACAAAATTTGCGGCATCTGAGGTTTTGTTGGCTAAAAAATTAAAAGCGCCTACAGTTTTCTTGGCTGCAAGGTCGTACACAGCTGAAAACCAGCTCTTATCACTCTCATCTAAGGGGTGTACAGTATGTTGGGTAAATACGTCTCTTCCGGCTGTGTGTACTGACGTGTCTGCCAAGATGTTAAGTGCCGCTTGCGATGTGAAATCAACACCCGTATGAGGGGAGGGAATCGGGTTTTGGTGACCAAATCGTTGAAATGCATTAGGTTGCACGTCATCAAGAGACATCTAGCACTCGTAGTTGAAGTTAAAACTCTATATAAACAATTGTAATTTAGTGGGAAAGGCTAAAGTTCACTGAGGAGGTGACTCTAATCTGGTTATCATAAAACGGTGAAAATAAGTGATTTAGCAAAGATTTGGAGTGTTTCTACCCTTGAAAATTGTGATTTTTTGGGCTGCGAGCCAACAATCTGAAAAAATTTTCGCCCTCACAATGTGCTGTGGAGGCAAACGCGAAAAAAACTGACAAAAGCCATTGCAATAAAGAGGCCACATCGTGCATATTTTATCACACCGAACGCAAATTGCTGATTCAGCAGTGAAGTTCGAAACTAGATCTCCGAGTCTAGAAGTTAGTTTTGACAGTGCAAATGAATAGTGTACAAGCAAGTAGGTGCTTATCAGAAATGATGAGCGCTCAGGAGCTTGTGCGCGGAACCAAATTTTTTTAATTTGAGATCTTGCGTTTTAAATATATAAGTAATTTCTGATAACTAATAGCTTTACTAAGAGGCTATATAGTCAGCTCCAGAAGTAGTAATGCTTCTGTAACAAAAGTTTATTTTGGCTGAGAATTTGATCTTGGTTCAGACTGAACGCTGACGGCGTGGATGAGACATGCAAGTCGAACGGAATAAGAAGTAATTCTTATTTAGTGGCGGAAGGGTTAGTAATGTATGGATAACTTGCCTCTTATCTTTGGGATAACGGTTGGAAACGATCGCTAATACCGTATGAAGCGGAGTATCACATGATGCTTTAGCTAAAGTGGGGGACTCTGAAAGGAGCCTTGCGATAAGAGAGAGGTCCATATGCTATCAGCTAGTTGGTGAGGTAATGGCTCACCAAGGCTAAGACGGCTAGGCGGATTGAGAGGTCGACCGCCAACACTGGGACTGAGACACTGCCCAGACTCCTACGGGAGGCAG
>JAJFUY010000067.1 GCA_021372185.1 Chlamydiales bacterium
TGCGATTCACAATATACCAGAAAAGGGATTTTGTTCTGTCAAGATTCTTGACTTTTTAATTTCTCGTTTTTTCAATTACAGTCTAAGAAAATTCGAGCCTTTTGCAAGTTTTGCAAAAGGCTCTCAAGATTAAGAATAAGATTGCACACCAACTAAGCTATGCCTATATATTAATCCCCCATTATTGGTATAAATGATGGTAGTGGAGAAATATGCAAAAAAGCCTGAGATTTGTACTTTTATTTTTAATTATTTTGACGGCCGGATTTTGGACAAGCCTACAGTTTGATGCTGTCCAAAAATGGGCAATATCTCGCGCAAGTCATTACCTTAAAAGTGAGACGGGCGCCCTTCTGACTGTTGGCTCTCTTCGCGGTGCTCCCCCATTTTTATTAGGTGCTGAAAATGTAGAACTTACACACCCTGATATTGGCCACATTGTAATAGATTCTATTGATGTTATCCCAAGCTGGATTGAAATTATTTTTGGTAGAATTTCTTTTTTATGGGTAACAGCATCTGGTGTTGACTTAAGAGAACTTCTCATTAAAAATGACACAAGGAGCGCTAAAGCTCCCCTAGTATCATGTGCTATCCACTCACTTCATATAGACAATATTGCAGTTCCTAAAGCCTATTTTGACCCACTTCTGACCAATTACAGCGATCAGTCATCAGCTGAGTGTCTCTACTCACTTCATGGCAGCCTATCCTGGAAGCCTAGTAGCAAAAAATTGGCACTGCACGCCAATCTTACACCCTATGCAGGTGATGTAACACCCGGCACACTTGATATACGCCTTGTAGCCAATAGCGACACAACTGATGTCACGTGCTCAGTTGATGCATTAAAAGTGGGAGATGGCAGTGTATTTATTGCCCTTCCTTGTGACCGCTTAAGTGTGGAGACAAGCCTTAAAGCAAAAACTTCACATTTACTAAAAACAATTTCAGGCACCCTCGAAAAAAGTGATACTTCTCTTTTTACAGGAACCTGGAATGTACAGGGTCTTAAAAAACTAGAAACAAAATCAACCTTCAACCCCATTATCCGCTTTAATGTAGGTGGAAGTTTTGAAGCTACCGACAAATCAAATTTTTCATTTGCAACCACAGATCTCTCATGTGAAAAGATTGAGCTACTTCAAAACTATAAATCAAAAAAAGACCGTCTGAATCAAGAGCTTGCGCTTGCCAATCCTGAAGACCTACAAGACCCAAGCACTTTATCTCGCATAACCGCTATTGCTACTCCAAAATCAATACAAGGTAGCCTTAAAGTTGAAGACTCAAAACTTACAGCCACACTTGCCACATCTTCCCTTACTATCGGTAATCAAACTATACCAAGTTGTACCCTTAGCGGCCTGGCAGAAAAAAAACCCTATGGCTATACAGGCAGCCTAAAAGCCGACATGAGCATCCTCTACAACAAAAAAGAAGTGCCGCTAGCATTTTCTACAGATTTTACCTCAGACGCCTTCCAAAAATGTGATTTTGAAAATATTATAGTTTCACTTGCCGATCACAGAATAGCCGGCGCACTCAAACTAAATCTTTTCCCTCTTACTGTAACGGGTGCACTTAAAAGCCAAAAACCAGATGCTCACACTCTTGGCAGTATCTTCAATGCCACTATTGGCGGGTTGCAGGTTAAGGCAAGTTTTGCAGAAGATGACGTCACCCATCAAAAAATGGATATACTAGTTGCTGCAAACGATGTAAAATCTGCCCGAATATCTTGTAAAAAAGCAGAGCTTTTTATCTATTCCACAGGTCTTTTTTCTGATCCTACAATGCATACCATTCTGCAAGCGGTAAACTTTGAAAATAGAGCGGTGCTATTAGATACTATGCGCTTTGAGACGCTCTTTAATCCAGAAGAAAAAGCCCACCCCTACTCTATTCACATACGAGGGCAAACCTCCATTAGTCCTTGTAGGCTTGACTGCTCAGGCGTCTACGGAACAGACTTTTTTAAGCTCGAGCACTTAGAAGCTCTCTCTGGTGGCCATGTCATTAAAAACACAAGCCCAGTTCATGCTGTGCATGATAGAGAAGGCTATCACCTCTATCCCTTTGAATTTACCTCAGATAGTAACATGCTTGTGCATGGTAACGCCCTTATCTCAGACAATAAAGTCTTTGCTGATATTGCCTATAATAACTTTCCTCTTGAGAGCCTAGACCCATTTTTAGGCGACATTACCCTCTTTGGAAATATTTCTGGTCGCCTTGAGGCAAGTGGTAAAAAACGCGACCCTCAAGTGATGATGAAGGTAGCCACATCAGCTCTTTACTTATGGAATCCAAGTAAGATTCAAGCTGCCCCGTTAAGTGCTTCATGCCAGCTCAGTGTAGAGCACGGCATCATGCATGTAGAAAGTGAAGTAGAAGGCATGAGCACCAATAAGCCTGCGTCCTTTGAGTGTACTGCCCCGCTTACTATTACTAAAAACAGTATTGGCTTTTCTGATACCACAAAACTCACAGGCCGTCTTTCAGCAGAATTTGATAGCAACACCCTGCTCTCATCTTATCTTGACGAAGATGAAATTATGGAAGGCATCGTAGCAGTAGACGCAAAACTTGGCGGCGTAGCCTCAAACCCAGCTATTACAGGCCAAGTAACCTGGAAAAATGGTAAATTATTTATCCCTCTTTTGGGCACGCTCTTTAGCGACGTACAGATGATAGGACATTTACAAGATAATAAACTGCTTGTAGAAGAGCTAACAGCCACAGATAGTCATAACGGCACTTTTGTAGCTACCGGCTGGATAAAAAAGCTTTTCAGCAAAAAATTTCATTACCAAATTGATGGCACGTCAAAAGAATTTGCCACTATTGCCTTAGATGATTCTAGCGTGACAGCATCGGGTAAACTCAGCTGTTCTGGTGATAAATCTCAGGCTACCTTTACCGGTACATTTGATGTGCAAGATGCCGCCCTTACTCTATCTCCAAATCTCTCTCGCGACGTGCCAAAGATTGACATCACCTATATTGGCAAAACAAGCGACGGCCAAGTTGTGCACAAAAAGCCATTTCTCTTTAACCTAAACCTTGATCTCACCATGAATAAGGGAATAGTGCGAGGGATGGGACTTGAATCTACCTGGAAGGGTAAAGCCCAAATTATAGGCCAGAATAAAAAAATAGACATAAACGGCAAAATCCAGCTTGCAAATGGCACCCTAAACTTTGCGGGAAAAACCTTTGCCCTCACGCAAGGGTCATTAGAGTTTCATGGAGACTTGTATAAAAAGTCACTTTTACACGTAATTGCCGCCAATGAAATTGGCAACATTAACACGCAAGTAGTGCTGCAAGGGCCCTTAGAATCTCCCCGAGTAGTCATCCAGTCAAACCCAGCAATGACCCAAAAAGAAATTCTGTCATGGCTCCTCTTTAACAAAAGCTCATCTGACATCTCCCCTATACAAGGCATACAGCTAGGCCAGCAGCTTTTAAAACTAAAAGGTAACGGCAGCAGCATTGATGTGATTGAAGAAATTAAACAAAAGCTACATATAGACCGCCTAGACTTTGGATCAACCACAACTGCCCGCCCCCAAATGAACCCGGGAAATCCCGCCCAAGAAGCGGCCCAAGAAACAGTCCCCAACGAAGTATCAGTGCAAGTTGGCAAATACATCTCAGATGGCGTCATCGTCATCTTATCAAAAGATGTAACCAACGAAGTAAACCGCGTTGGCGTAGAAGCCAACCTCTCCAAACACATAACAGCCCAAGCAAACGTCGGCGACGACGCCCAAACCGAACTCTCCCTCGAATGGAAAATCCGTTACTGATTGGTACATTCGCCAAATTAAAACGATAAATCATATCAGGGTCATAATCCAACCGATTTATTGAAATAATTTTAAAAGTTGGTTTTAAAGACTGCATTTTGTAGACTTTTATGCCCAAATCCATTGTTTTTTTATGAACACAGAATTTCTTTTTTATAAGGGCGAAAACAGGGCTCTTGCCTGGTCACATAAGCCACCAGGAAATTTATCTGTCGAGAGACTTATCATCGACGAAGCCTGTTGGCAGCAAGAATTTGAGCTGCTCACAAAAAACAGGCGAACGCTTGTACTTACTGACTTTGCCTTCATGGTATACAAAGAGTATGAGCTTGATCGCTACATACAAGGTCTTCATGCACTTCTTGATGCCGGATTTACGGTGTATGTTTGGCGCGAAAAAAGACTTATCTTACTCGATAACCACAATATATTTGATCAAGACTTAAGGGCTTATTGTAAAGAAACTGGTACAGAAGGTCTTTCTCAAGCGCTCGCTGAAGAGAATAAAGAAATTGATACAGTGGCCATTTTAGATTATATTGCCTGTAGAAGACTCTTTTTTAACGAGCAGATACCAGAGCTTGGCTCGCATTTGATCACGACAGCAGGAACTTGGATAGTCGAAAGAGCGCTTGAAAAATTAGCGCTCGATCAACTTGTAGCTGTTCAGACCAATCACAGTGACCAGTTGCAGCAATTAACTCAAAAATTTACCAATTTGTCTCTAGGAAAAAAACAGCTTCGACAAGCATCTGTGAGATTTGATGATCTTAAGACGTTTATGGATAACGAAGAGCTCAAGTTTGTAGAGAAGCTAATGATCTATAACTCTATCGCAACTGTTGAAACCCTTGGGATACTCTCTAAGTTTTTACAACGAAGAGATACCCTAAAAAAACTTGAACTCACTAACTGCAAGATAGAACTCGATTTTACTGATGATTTAAACCTAAAAAATATTGAATATTTAGAATTACGCGCATGCAAAATATCACAAGAGCCACTAAAAAAGATTTTTCTTGCAGCACCCAAATTGCGCCATCTCCATGTGGTGGACTGTTCATTACTGGATGAGGAGGTCATACACTGCATTAGCCTGCATACATTAGAAACTGTCTATGTACAAAGATCTGATGTTTTGCCAGTTTTTATACGAGAAGTGCTTACTAAGTCCTCTCTTCTTTGCCAACTGCAGCTTCTTGCACCCTGTACAGAGTATGTCGCTCAATTGTCGGACGCTGATTTTGACTCTCTTCAGTTGACTCACCTCAGAACGCTCAATCTCTGTAGCCTGAATACAATAGGTGCAAAACTCTTTGCCCAGATTCTTGCAAAAGCGCCAAATCTCCTGCACGTTGAAGCAAAGGGCATAGACTATACACCCATTGAAAAGCATGTTTTAGAAATAATAGACCTCAGGCGTCTTAAAAGTCTTGAACTGTATATGTGTACGTTAGGTTCAAATTTTTATAAATCGCTTTTTGGATCGCTTGCATCTCTTACAATGTGTCGTATTTTGAGTTCCACTTGTAAAGAAGAGGATCTTACCTATCAAAAACGAGAAGCAAGTGATACCTTAGGCAATCTTAAAGAACTTACTATAACCTACTCTTGCCTTCCTTGCCGATTTATTGAAGCTATTTTTGAAAGAGCGTATCGATTAGAAAAAATACATTTAGCCGGACCCTCTATAGCTCAGGTAAGGTCAAGAAGAACGAGCCAATATGTAAAAGAGATAGAGTGTAGGGATTCAGATATTTCGCTTCCATTTTTGCAAACATTACTCTCTTCTAGTGCCCATTTGCGCACGCTTTTACTTCTCAGCTGCCAAAATCTTACAGGGAGTTTTGATGAGTGTATTGTCAAAAAGATGGCTTTTGATGCCCTTACAGACCTTGACGTAGGCACTGACCACTATTGCAGTAACTTGAGTGCTGATGCTTTCACTCAAATTGTAAAAAAGGCACCGAACATTGAAAAGCTGAGATTTGGCTTTGAGGAAATTGAACCAATTGAGCTTCACACGCTTAAAGAATTGAATCTATCCAACGCTGCAATTGGTATTGAAAATTTTTTATTAATACTTGAGCAGGCGCCCAATCTTGAGAAGCTTGACGTTGCCTATTGCCGCAATTTGCATGGGCCTGTTGATGAAGAGATGCTACAGAGAATTAATACCCATCGACTACTTGATGTACGCCACAGCTGGCTACCTTCTAGCATTATCAACAGGTTTAGCCTCTGTTCACCCCAAATTGATATCAGCTGTACTCACCGTTATGTCGAGCCATCTGCCCCTCATGAAATAGAGGACATTGCTTCTTCCTATACTGTTTCTATGTCCAAAAGGGAGGGGTGCGGGCTGCACGCAAAAAGGATTTTTGAGGGAAAAGGTGGCGATCACCCTGCCATCAGATTCTATAGATTGAGAGTGTATGACTCTCTTTCTGTTGAATCGTTACCTTTTGTCTGGTCGCAGTCTAAAAAAATTAAACTAACACCCTGTAGCCACTCTCCAATATTTACCAAAACCAAGCAGGAGCTTGACCTCGCATGGGACCGCGCTCACCAGGAGGAATATCGCTTTTATCTTGCAACATATGATATGCCAGCTGAAAAAGAGTGGCTTCCTTTACCTTCCTACCTGAGTGATGAGCTCATTACCTATATCTATGCCGATGGCGAGATTCTCTATTCTGAAAGTGAAAATTTCTATTACCTCAAACTACGTCCAGGTGATAAAAGAATATACTATATAATTAAGGTGCCAGAGCCTCTTTCAATAGATGTCCTTGATAGTGATATTGTAAAACGCATAACTCATTATCAAAATACATTTGAACCTGAAGAGTTGGACCTCAGCACTATCACTACTTCACAAGAATTTTTTCTTGAAGTAGCACGACAACAATGCGGAGCATGCCGATACCGCGCGCCAGCTTTTTTTCATGAACTTCGTCAGCAATTTGGGCATATAGAAGCAAGGCTCGAGCAGAGCGAAATCCATGACTTTATCGCAATTAAACATGAATCTCGCTGGGTGCGTTGTGATTTAGGCGGGTCAGCCGCCAATCTTTCGATCGACGAAAAAGACCATGCTATCCTCTCACAAAAGAGCCTACATGTTGGTTCCGGCTCAAAAATATCACTAGAAGACTACTGTTTCAAACACATACTGCGCCCCGGAAGAAAGACACTTATCCAAGTCCATTCTAAGCAAGATCTTGTCCGCTGTAAGGATTTTATCACAAACATACACCGGCTTCATTTGGTGGATACTAGCGTCTTTGATGAAGATGAGATGGCGCACTTTGTGCAAAAGAACTTCTCTATGTCTGAGTGTGTTGTGGGACTGTATATCTTGGGAGGCTACTCTTTTACCGATCAAACCAAAAAATTTACAGATTTTTGGCACGAAACAGTGACAATAACTTTTGATGAAAAAACCAAAGACCCTCTTAAACCTTCATTTGTTCAAAATCAAGGGCATGTGCGCCAGGTTCTCGAGCAAAAAATGCTTGAAGTGCTTTTTGCCTCTGGCGAAGAGCGAGCAGAAACATTTACCTTTAATGCAAATCAGAGTAATTGTAACGAGCTTGTACAAAAGGTTTTGATTCCTGGAAAAAACGTGCATGTAGGCTTTTGTTCAGAAGATGAGCTAGATCTATGTGCCTTTTGGCTGCAGCAGCATATTTCAGAGACCTATTATATTGATACTCCATCAGATATTCGCTGTGCATCTCGCTGGATTGACGATAGTGGCCATGTTCAAACAGTTCCCGGAGGGCCTCTTTTCACCTACCTTACTACCTGTAAAACTCCTGTTATTATCATCAATTTTCACAACTTTCGAGCTCGCGACCTTGTGCGCTGTAATTCTATAATCGATACACAGTATAGAGAAGCAGACGGACAAATAGTCCCTCCAAACTCTACTGTTATTGGGCTTTTTGTTGTAGGACCAGATTCATATAACGAAAGCGATTTGATGGGGCGCTTTTATGAAAAGATTCGCGTGGCACCCTTTTCTAGTCCCTATCCTATTGCTGTTTCAGATAAACCCGCCGGTAAGGTAGTAGATCTTTATGGCAAAAGCTGCTGGAAAGAGCCCATTACTGGTACGTGGCAGCTTCAGGGAGATCACTGCGTACGTAAACGTGGGCCTCTTGAAAAGGGCTATAGCGAACTAGAAATTAGAAACGGCCCATGGCATGAGCGCGGGTTTCGTCACTTTTGGATGCAAAAGTCGCTTACGCATACGCTCAAGCTTAGTAAATCTGAAGGTGTGAACTGGGATAGGTTCCAAGATACACTGTTTTGGATAGACTCTTTACCAGAAGGTGTTGTGCCCTTTCTTCTTAACACGAGCACCTTTAGTGAGATGAAGACTCAGTATGAGCTTGAAAACCGCCTTTTGCACACAATCCCTGGAGTTGTATATCAAAATCGTGGCAAGTCCCTTTTTGTGATTCTTACAAGCTCTCTTGGTGTTGGCCATTGGTATCGACTGCTGGATCTCTGTAAAAAGCAAAACGTCCGCCTCCATGTTTTGGGGCCAGCTGGTTTTTCTTCTCCGCTTGGGATTAACGATAAGCCGGTAAAGCTTTATTCCAAATGTAGCATTACTTCAAAAGTACCCGATGCCTATGACAAAATGCTCTATGTGACAGACAGGGATTCAGGCCTCGTTACAGGCTTACAAGTTGATGTTGAGGATAGCCGCTACCGATTTGAGCGACGTGCAGGGGCTATTCAAAAATTTTTAGACAAAAATGAGCACGTGGTGCTCATGGGAAGCTATAATCAAAATTTAGTAGATGCGCTTATGCCATTTCTCGTTCATGGAGTGGCATCTGGCAAGTTAACTATTGTTACAGAGAGTGAAAAGGGCTTTGAGCTTTTTCACAGCTCGCTGAACGCTATAGAAAACAACAAAACATTGGCGCATGAGCCTCTATCATTCACAATAGACCCTCAGCTTCATCCAATAGATCAAAATAGGCTCCAGCTTGTATACGAAGCATTAAATCGCGACTATCACGTAGTAATAGAAGGCGAAACGGGCGTAGGCAAAACCACCTTTATAAAAGAAGTGCTCGCAAAACAGCAGGGCATACGTCTTTGCTATACGCTTTATGAGTTTTCGACATGTCCACAAGAGCTCATCCCTCTTTTATTTGTAGATGAAGTCGATATGCAAATATACTCTTTTGAATATCTTGAGGGACTCTATTTTGGTGGGCTTATAGATGAACATGGCATCTACTATCCAACAACATCAAGACATAGAGTCATTTTTTGCAAAAACCCAAAAGAATATGGGGGCGAGCGTAAGGAGGTTCCATTTCTGAAGCGCCATCCAAACCGTGTTTCGTTTACTGCCTTGCCCATTGAATACCTTGCAGCAAAGTATGGTGTCGAGAGTGAGCTTATAGAAATATGGAAAAAAGTGCCTGAGCTTACCCCTCGAGAGCTTGAGATGATGTCTCTTATGCCCGACAGGCTAGAAGGGGCCTACCAGATAGCAAAATGTGCCCTTGCAAAGTCTAAACAACAAGCATTTACTGAGTGGTTTTACAGACGATTTACATTTTCCCCTCAACCCGTAACAGCAAATTTAGGGACGTTTATCTTGACCGAGTCAAGACATGAGATCTATAGGCTGATGACTAACCTCCTTTCGATTCGAAAAAAGCGAGTGAAGGGCGGCTTGGGAGGCCTTGTTCTTGAAGGCATGCCAGGTGATGGCAAAAGCCATTTTGCTGAGGCAGTCTTAGCAGCACACGGTTTACAAAAGGTGCAGCCACACGAAATTGGCACTGTAGGCTTTGATGCTTACTGTAAAATTCCTGCCGGCATGGATGTAGAAGATAAACGCGCCTGTCTTCTTGCGGCATTTCATAGCGGTCAGGTAGTTTTAGAAGAAGAAAATAATGCCTCAAGTCCATCTGAAGCCCTCCATAATGCCCTACTTATGGGCTATGACGAAGAGATGAACTCTGCTCAGAAGGAAGGCTTTTTTGTGATACGAACACAAAATCCTATTAGCATGAGAGGAAGACGCGCGGCAAGTAAGGCAGATAAACATCGTGTACTTACCTATCAGTTTAGCCCCTGCCCCCAAAAGGAAATATACCAGATTGTAAAAGGAACCTTTCCTGGTCTGTCTGATGAGATAGCACGGCTTATTTCAAGAAAAAAAATGTCCGTTAGAGAGCTTTTACGCTACATAGAAAAAAGCTTCGCCCTCCCTAAAAAAATCCTAAACCCACTTCCAAATATAGCCCAACAAAAGGGCCCTACTTGCAAGTTATATGCTCTTGCTGCCGTTATAAGTCAGTTTTCACCGGTCTCGCCCGATTCTCTAATAGCCTTAGCAAAAAATGAGCACTTCAGCAAAGTGGGTGAAATTTATGATCCTGAATACCTTGTGCAGCTTGCCAAAAATTATGGTTTTGCCTCCGCCAAGGCTGTACAATGCTCCTCAAATAGGTATATCGAGACTCTTAAAGAACTCCTTGATTCCAACCATGCGCCTATTGTCTTTTTTGATGTGGATCCCATGACAGGAGCCCCAGTTCTTCTTAAGAGTTTGAATGAGCATGCAGCGGTATGTGTTGGCTACTTTTTGTCTATGGAAGACAAATGCTACTTTACACTTGTTCATTGGGGCACATCTTGGGTTGTTTCAGCGGATGACCTTGCAGCCTCTGCCGATAATCTCTCTCATGATCGATCGCCAGAAACCTTTTATAAAGTTGAAGGGATATGGCGCACACTTGGTGATAGAACAGACCTACAAAATAGAGACCTAGAAAAAACCTTGGCTTCTCACTCTTACGATAAAAAGATTGTCTGTAAAAGTAAACCTGGTACAACCTTCAGAAATACATTTATTACACTTGATTTCCCCCAGAATCTCCAATAATTTTGGAGTTTCTAATCTGACCACCCGATTTCAAATCATTTCATGAATACGATAGCACCTTTGATAACTGGAGCTCATAGTTTAAAATTAGCAACCCCATTTCTTTTGTTCCATTTTGAGAATGCGCTGCCACCGGAAACCAGGAACAACTACCGCCAAATAGCAAAATGTCTATTTGGCGGTAGTTAACAGAAAAAAGACCTCTGAATTCGAGAGTAATCTGGTAATCCAGAAGATCAGGATAAGATGGATTAAGATACGAAGCTATGAAAAGGGCCG